>JAYELI010000053.1:6221-7786 GCA_034717435.1 Candidatus Omnitrophota bacterium | reverse complement strand
CCTCAGGATGACACCTACGCTTACGCTCCCTCAGGATGACACCTATCTTAAAAAGAACAAAATTAAGGACTTGGGGAGTGTGCAGTTTTAAACTTTAAACTGTGCACTTTTAAAATTTAGCTAACAGGAAAATTGCTAAAAAAAATTGCTAAGGTCACCGAATAACTCTCTTTTCAGAGGAAACAAGTTTCTTCGTCATTGCCAGGAGAGACGAAGTCTCGACGAAGCAATCTATCTTTGAGATTGCTTCGCTTCGCTCGCAATGACGGAAATTGGACTTTTTCAGCAATCTTTTGCTCACTAATTGCTCACTTACATCTGGATCAACTCCGAGATCTTAAATATCGGCAGGTACATACTGACTACGATCCCTCCGATTATTAACCCTAAAAAGGCTATTATCAAAGGCTCGATCATCGAGGTAAGCCCGGTAACAGCCGCATCTACCTGTTCATCGTAAAAATCAGCGATCTTAGCCAGCATCTTTTCAAGCTCCCCGGTCTTTTCCCCCACGCCGATCATCCTTACCACCAGAGGGGGAAAAATACCGCTTTTGGTTAACGGGTCGCTAATATTTTCGCCTTCACGAATGCTTTCCCGGGCATTGTTCACGGCAATTTCTACAACCCTGTTTCCGGCTGTTTTAGCCACTATTTCCAGGGAGTTCAAGATAGGCACACCGCTTTTCACTAAAGTTGACAATGTCCGGGAAAATCTGCTGATCGCTACTTTTTTGAGAAGCAGTCCGAACACCGGTAGTTTCAACTTAAGTTGGTCAAACCTGAATTTGCCGCTGGCCGTTTTAGCATAACGGCTAACAAGAAAAACAGCCGCAATCACTCCCGCCACGCCTAATAGAAAATATTGCCTCATAAAATCACTTAACGAAAGCAACAACTGGGTGGGCAAAGGGAGTTGCGCCCCAAAACCTTCATAAATACCTTTAAATACCGGGACTACCTTAATAATAAGAAAAACGGTTATACCAAAAGCTATGGTAGTTATTACCGCGGGGTAGACCAGCGCTGCTTTAACCCGGCGCATCAAAAAACTGGTCTTTTCCATATATCCCGCCAATCTATCTAAGATCAAATCCAGGGTACCGCTGGATTCCCCGGCCTTTACCATGTTTACAAAAAGCACAGAAAAGGCATTAGGGTGTTTACCAAATGCCTCCGACAGGCTTCTGCCGCCTTCAATATCATCCCGCAGGGTGGTAATTATATTTTTAAATTTTTTGTTTTCCACCTGTTCAGATAAAATATCCAGGCCCTGGGTCACCGGTATCCCGGCATCCACCATTGTAGCCAACTGCCTGGAAAATATTACCAGGTCTTCGGTCTTTATCTTGTTACCCATCAAACCGGCCAGGCCGGAAAATCCTTTTTTTGGTTTTTCCTCTTTGACCGAGATAATTACCAGCCCCTTATCCCTTAATGAAGCAACAAGAGGTGCGGGGCTGTCTGCCTCTATCGAAGCACTAATCGTGTGTCCCTGTTTGTCTTTGGCAACATACTTGAAAACCGGCATCTTACACCTTCCTAATTCATTACTAAATTGTTAAA
>JAYELI010000053.1:0-6121 GCA_034717435.1 Candidatus Omnitrophota bacterium | reverse complement strand
GAAGCAACAAGAGGTGCGGGGCTGTCTGCCTCTATCGAAGCACTAATCGTGTGTCCCTGTTTGTCTTTGGCAACATACTTGAAAACCGGCATCTTACACCTTCCTAATTCATTACTAAATTGTTAAATGGCTAAATTGTTAAACTGTTGTAAAAAAATTCATACTTTAAAACTTAGAATGCAATTCTTCAACTGAACAATTTAACAATTTAACAGTTTATTTTTATTCTTCCGTAGTTATCCTTAAGACCTCTTCCAGCGTAGTCATCCCAAGTTTAAATTTCTCCAGGGCATTTTCCCTGAGCAGTTTCATGCCCTTACTGCGGGCATACCTTTCAATTTCATCAGATGAATCTCTTTTAATGATCATTTCTTTTATATGGTCATCAACGACTAATGTCTCCAGCGTTCCCATTCGGCCATAATAACCTGTCTGATTGCACAAGTTGCAGCCCTTACCGTGATAAAACACGTTTTTTTCTCCCGGCTTAAGTTTAAGGCCTATTCTGTCCAAGACTTCCAGCGGGATTTCGCAAGGTTCTTTACAACCTGGACAGATCTTGCGGCATAACCTCTGGGCACCTACCATAATCAGTGAAGAAGCGATTAAAAACGGCTCAACTCCCATATCGATAAGCCTGGTGGTAGCGCTGCAGGCATCATTAGTATGCAGGGTTGAAAAAACAAGCTGTCCGGTAAGAGAGGCCTTAATCGCTGTATCAGCTGCTTCAAAATCTCTTATTTCTCCGACCAATATTATATCCGGGCTCTGGCGCAAAATTGATTTTAACCCGGTGGCGAAATCAAGCGAAATTTCGGGCTTCACCTGCAGTTGGCTTATCCCGTCAATACGGTATTCTACCGGATCCTCTACCGTCATTATATTCCTCTCAGGGGTGTTTAATTGATTAAGGATCGAATAAAGGGTTGTTGACTTTCCCGAACCCGTAGGCCCGGTAATCAATATCATGCCATAAGGTTCCTTGACCGCTGTCTGGAATACCTCCAGGGGTCCCGGTAAAAAACCTAATTCAGCCAACCCTATCTGTAAATTGGACTTATCCAGGGCCCGCAAGACTATCTTTTCACCAAAACTTATCGGCAGGCTGGAAACCCGGAAATCCACCTCTTTGTTTTGAAGCCTTACTTTAAACCTGCCGTCCTGGGGCAGGCGGCGCTCGGTTATTACTAATCTGGACATGATCTTGAGCCTGGTCGTGACCGCATTCTGGACAGCCTTAGGAGGATTGAATGCCTCAACTAAATTTCCGTCTATCCGGTAGCGGACACGGACCTTATTTTCGTAAGGCTCGATATGAATATCAGAGGCCCTCCTTCTTAACGCCTCGCTCAAGATCAAATTGACCATTTTCACTATTGGCGCTTCCTTGCTGTTCCGGGTTATCTCGGTAATATCTCCTGTTTCTTTTTCCCGTTTTATTACTTCGACTTCAAGATCTGTTTCTTTGGCCTCTTCTAAAATCTCTTCCATCTGAACCGGGGATTGATAATAAGAATTGATCGCTGCTGCGATATCCTGGGCAGTTGTAATAACCGGTTTTATCTCGCAACCGGTAATGCTTTTCAGGTCGTCTAAGGCAAAAATATTTAAAGGATCGGCCATAGCCACTGTAAGGACATTGCTTATCTTGGAAACAGGAATGAGCTGATAATGAGCAGCGACGCGATTAGGAATAAGCTCAATCATATCCGGTTTAATAGTATAGTTGGAAAGGTTGATCGGAGGAATTCCTAATTTCTGGCCCAGGCAGACCATCAACTTCTCTTCCGGGATCGAACCTTGCTCAACCAGGATCTGACTGATTTTTCCTCCTTTTTCCTTTTGGATCTTAACAGCTTTATCCAGATCCTGCTGAGTTATTAATCCACCTTTGATCAACAGATCAGTTAATTTTTCTTTTAATGATTTAACCACATCTTACTCCAAATATCCTAATGATAGAGTGTCAAAGAGTCATAGAGTCAAAGTGTCAGAGTAAAAACTTTGACCCTCTGAATCTCTGACACTAGCGAACGAAGTCCCCGAAGGGGGCGAAGTGAACGATGACACTTTGACACTCTACAAGGGCCGGTCAGCGGCTGCCACCCGCACAACTTCCTTTAAGCTGGTAATTCCGGCCTTTACTTTGCGTAAACCATTCTCGCGCAAGGTAGCCATCCCAGCCCTTCGGGCAGTAAGTTTTATCTCTGCCTCAGAGGCCTTTTTCATAATCAAACTTTTTATTTTTGAGTCTAAAAGCAATACCTCTATAATGCCTATTCGGCCTTTGTATCCGGTATTCGCGCAGAGATCACAGCCTTTCGGCCGGTAAAAAGTCCATTCTTTGTCTCCAGCCAGCCCGATTTCCTCCTTCAGGTGCCGCTCCACCTTATATGGTTCTTTACAATTCGGACAAAGCATCCTGACCAACCGCTGGGCAGCTACCATAATCAGTGAAGAAGCGATCAAGAACGGCTCTACGCCCATATTAACCAGCCGTACTATCGAACCAGCCGCATCGGTAGTATGCAAAGTGCTTAATACCAAATGCCCGGTAAGAGCTGCTTTAATAGCTATATCGGCTGTCTCGGAATCCCTGATCTCTCCCACCATAATTATATCCGGATCCTGCCGCAGCATCGACCTCAATGCAGCAGCAAAGGTAAGCCCGATGTCTTCCCGGTAAGTAACCTGGTTTATTCCCGCTAACTGGTATTCTACGGGGTCTTCCACGGTGATAATATTTTTTTCGGGCCGGTCAATAAGGTTTAGAATAGAATATAATGTTGTAGTTTTCCCGCAGCCGGTAGGCCCGCATACCAGAATCATACCATGAGGCCTGGATGAACGCTCCTTTAGGTTTTCTAAGGACTTTTGTTCAAAGCCTAATTTACTTATCTCCAGCATCACGGCTGATTTGTCCAGTATCCTTAGAGCTGCTTTTTCTCCAAAGCTTGCCGGAATAGTGGAAACCCTGAAATCCACCATTCTACTGCCCAATTTTACCTTAAACCTTCCATCCTGGGGCAGTCTTCGATCAGCGATGTTTAACTCTGACATTACCTTAAGCCTGCTGATGATAGCGTGCTGCATACCTTTGGGCAGGGCCTTGGCCTCCTGTAAAATCCCGTCTACGCGGTATCTGATCCGCAGGCCGTTTTCCAGCGGCTCAATCAAAAGGTCGCTGGCCTTTCTCTTTATCGCTTCGGCCAACAGCGTATTGGTTATCTTAATCACCGGGGTTTCCTGAGCCAGCTTCAAGAGACTGCCTGAATCAATTCCTTTTTCTTCCGCTGCGTCTTCAATAACTATTTCCATCTTTGATTTTTTTGTCTGTTCAATGATATCTTCGATAGTTTCAGATGCCGGTGTTTCATAATACCGCCCGACAGCCTGAGCGATACCCTCCTCAGTGCCTACAACCGGCCTTAAGTTAAGACCGGTCAAGACCTTTATATCATCCATAGCAAAGACATTCAACGGATCAGACATAGCTATTGTTAAGGTCTTTCCGATCTTAGAAACCGGGATAACCCCGTAATGCCTGGCCATGTGTTTGGGAATAAACTTAATTATCCGGGGGGAAATTTCTATCTTAGATAAATCTACAGGAGGGATGTTTAACTCCCTGCTCAGGGTCAGGGCTAAATCTTTTTCGCTGATATATCCTAAGTTAACCAAAATCCTGCCTAAATGCCCGCCTTTCTTCTTCTGGACCTCAATAGCCTTGCCTAACTGCTCAAGGTTAATCAGCTTGCTATTTATTAAAATATCTCTTAGCCGTTCCTTGAGTGATTTAACCATCTTTATCCGGTTTCTTTTTTCCGGGGGATATTCCCCGAAAGTTTATCCGGGAGACATGGTCTTCCGGTTTGCCCTCTGTCCCTAACAACTTCTCCGACTTATAATAATGGTTTATTGCCTCTCGTATTTCGGTGGCAGTACCGACAAAGACCTGGATCCTGCATTTGGTAATATATTCTAAATCATTTATAGCCATGTTATTTGTCGGGTCAGCTATGACTATGGTAAGCACCTCGCCTATCTTATCGACGGGAATAGCGTAATACTGCCGGGCGACATTTTCCGGAACAAGCTTGATGAGTTCCGGGGCTATCTGGCAGTTGGCTAAAGAAAGATAGGGGTATCCGTATTGTTCAGCCAGGGTAATAACTATTTTCTCTTCGGAAGTGTAGCCGAACCTGACCAATATTTCGCCTAAGTACCCTCCTTCTTTTTTCTGAAGGTTCAGGGCGGTTTCTAACTGCTGATTATTTATTATGTCTTTTGCCAATAACAACTGGCCTAATTGTTTTAAACCTGAACTATTCTCATTCTTCTCAATCATCTTTATATGACCACCTTATTCTTACCCTCTTTTTTTGCCTTTTCCAAAGCAGACACGGCAACACCGGCTAAATCTTCAGCAGTAAGCCCGTCTATCGGATTAGCGCTAATCCCGGCGCTAACGGTTAATCTTCCTCCGGGCTGGCCCTTTTCGCCGGGGAATGAGAACTCCTCAACAGCTTTCCTTACCCTTTCAACCATCTGGAGAGCCTCTCCTTTATTCTTCTCCGGTAAAATCAGAACAAAAGTATCTTCTTCCCGCCTTGCTGCCCGGTCCACCTCAGAAACATTTTCTTTTAAGATCATAGCGATCTTTTTCAGGATAGAGGCACCGGCCAATTCACTATTATTTCTTTTATAGGCTTTAAAATCATCAACATTAAACATAACGAACGAGCAGGGCCGCTGATACATAATAGCCCTTTTTATCTCTTCTTTTAAGCGGTTATCCATATAATTCTTATTATACAGGCCGGTCAATTCATCTTTCAAAGTTAACTGCGCGGTCTTTTTTGTCAGCCGGTCATTTTCTACGGCAATAGCTATCTGGCGGACAAAAATCTTTATCAGCTCTAACTCGTCCTTCTGAAAGACAAAATCTGTTAGATTATTACCCATTACCAGTAATCCCAGAATCTGATTTTTTAAACCGACCGGAATAAAACAAGCGTTGTTTATTTTGACGGTATTGATAAATGCCTGCATTTGTTTATCTAATTTTTTAACCGATCTGTCGATTATTAAACGTTGGCCGCTGCCGGCAATCTTACCGAGAAATCCCTGGTCAAGCCTGGCTGTTTGGGGGGGCAATTCCTCAGGATTGATATTGCAGCTGAACTTAGTAACCAACTCATTGGTTGTCCTGTCTAACAACATTAAAAAAATCCGCCGGCAGCTGGTGGCCTGGGAGATCTTATCCAGAACCAAGGGCAGGGTCGCATCCAGGCCGGGAGAAGCAGCCATTACATTTCCTATCTGAAGAAGCGAGGATAAGGCAGCCACCTTCTTGCTGATTTCTACATTTACGCCCCTTACTTTTTCTCCGTATGACTGGATCTCGCTCATATTGCGGCGAAGCCTTCTAACCATAGTTTGCAGTGAATTTTCCAAATCTCCGATCTCATCTTCCCTCTCTACTTTTATTATCTGCTCCAGGTAACCGTCAGCAACCTTCCTGGCTGCACTGGATAATTCTATAACCGAATCTACGATAGATCTGGTCAAATAAAATCCCGTCAGGGCAATGAACATACCCACAATAATAATTATACTGACATTCAAAATGTTTTCTTTTATCGGAAAGGCATAAGTGGTTGTCAGATAGATAGATATCAACAATGGGATTATTGACATTAAGCTAAACGATACTAATAACTTACGGCGCAGGCCCACCGGAACCAATGACAATCTTTTTAGTAAGCCGAAATCTTCTTTGCTTTTCATGTTCAACCTCCTAAAATAAAAACGCGATTTAATTCACTTTAACTTATCTCGTCATTAAATCTTACTATATAAGTTTTTTGTTGTCAAGACATTCTAAATTGCTGTTATCTACGAATTAAAAGTGCACAGTTTTTAGACGATTTAAGTTTTAAAAGTGCACAGTTTAAAGTTTAAAACTGCACACCCCCTAAGTCCTTAATTAGGGGTCATCCTGAGGGAGCGTAAGCGACCGAAGGAAGTCCTGAGTATTCCCGAAGGGCGACCGAAGGAAGTCCTGAGTATTCCCGAAGGGCGACCGAAGGATCTCCCATAAAACCGTGTTTTCTGAGAT
>JAYELI010000052.1 GCA_034717435.1 Candidatus Omnitrophota bacterium | reverse complement strand
GTTCCAGAATACCCTGCAGGAATCTTCGTGCCTTCAATGTTTCTATAATATCCGAACTCAGGGACATATACAACGAAGTTGTCCTTCGTTAAATCCGTGTCTTCCATATGGATCCCTAACTTCCAACCGTTACCGTTGTTCGATACACAGAGTATCCCGACATCCGAAAGATCTTCATTACTGCTGCTGGCTCTTTCTTCAGAAGGAACCATAGCAATAGGATACCCGTCATCACCCAACTCCATAGGATCAATGTCATCAAACTCAACTTCACCGTCTGGATATGCAATGTTTTCATCAGACTCATCTATGCCGTCGCGGGGATAAAATGCTATTTCAAATATCTCTTCTACCTCAAAGTCAATCTCGGTGGTCTCGGACTCCTCGTCTGCGAACAAATGGCTATTGACCGATGTCCCTAGGGCCATTATTAATCCCAATAATACCAACAAAACCAATCTCTTCATTTTTTTCACCTCCTTGATTTGTTATTTCAACCCCATGACCATTTCATGGGTTGTTTCATCCTTATCCCTTTACCTATTTTTGCTTTAATATATTAACATTCCCCGCTTTATTTGTCAAGTAAAAAATACTATTTCAAAGGAGAAGTTAAAAACTTTTTAAATCTCCTTCTTATCTTTATCAATACAAATATTATAAATTCTACGGTTGATTAGCTTCTACCCAGGCTTGATAATCGTCTTCAGAAAACGGATAATAATTATCCTTCCAGAATAAAAGCCCGCTGGAACCTGAGTTATATATATTATCTAAAGCCTCGGCTATCGATATATCAAAATCCCCAAACTCAGTCCAATATACCGGTTTATCACCGAAACCATAATTGCCTATTGATTCAGATAAATCTATACTTTCTATATTGGAATAATGGTGAATAGACATTACATCTACTTTGTCTTTCCAAAATCTAAATGCATTATCAACACTGAGGCTGCTTGTGGTTACCTTTGTTCCCGGGGCATTATTACGAATAAGACTAAAGAAACGGTCGTGGAATTCCAAAACCTCGCTGAAATCTACTGCACATACGCTCTCCGGCTCATTCATTACTTCCCAGAATAAGACCACGTCGTTTATATCATAACCTATACCTGCAAATTCATCTTCATGAGAATATATATCTGAGAAAAGTTCAGCAAATAAACTAACAAAGGCATCCTGACAGACGGAATCAGTAAAAATCTCCGGATGTTCTCCTACTAACCAGGTTGAATCGCGTTCACCTTCTTCTTTAATGGCATCAGCAATACGAAAATCAAACAAGCTAATTATTGCCTTTATTCCTGTTTCATTGAGCACATCTAAAAATGCCCTTATGTCATCATATACCTTGCTGTCAAACTGTAAATTTCCTTCTGTATCATATATAAAATTGCCTTCCTCATCCTGCAATATTCCGGTGCGCAAATCACCAAATAGAGCCATTAATCTCACTGTAGAAATACCTTTGCTCTTAAGCTCTAACAGCGCATTTTTTAGTTTTGTTCTCTGCGTGGGATTGCTAAATCCTCCGTCTACACCCTCACCCCAAATTACAGGAAATTCACCTACGCACCAGCCATAATTATACTCATCAAAGTTAAGATTTCTGCCGGAAAAATCAATGAAATCGCTAATGCCGATTGCCGGGGTCTCAGTAATTACCGGCTTCTCGATAACAACCGGTTCGGTAGTTTCAATCCTGATATTCCTTATTCTTAAGCCGTCTCCAGAGTATTCTCCGCTGCCCTTGGTTATTACCAGACCCAATTCCCAAACACGGGAAGGGTCAAAGCCTACGTCTTTCCAGCTGGCCGGATCCGCCATAGGGTCAAATTCCATGGTAATCCATTTACCCTCTGTGTTATAATCAAGTTTTTTCCAGACGCTATAAACCTTCTCCCAATTATCTCCACTCTTTAGGAACAAACGAAGGTGTTCAGGACTACCCGGATTATTAATAAAGCCCTCAGGAATAAACACCTCCATAACTATCTTTTTACCATTTATATCTATTTCTCCTTCTTCTATTCCGGATATATCACTTATATAAATATACAACTCTCCCTTCCCCTGATGAGGCTTACTTGTATCCCAAGTCAAATCTGCCTGTAAGATAAGCTGATTATTCTCTGAATCAACCTCAAGTCCGGTAATACCCCTTGAATTATTCCACTCTTCTTCATCTGTACGAGCCTGCCAATTGGCAGTGATAGGAATAGAATAATGCTCATTACCTTCAATAATAACGCCACTGGTTACTGCAATAATATGAGTTTTTTCCCGGTCAAAATAAATTATATCATTACTATATTCATGGCCAGAAAATTGAACCAGGGTTTGTTCTTCTGCCAGCTCATCTAAAACTAAACTATTTAGGAATTCTGCGCCGTTTCGGCTGCTTTCCTGTCTGGCAATGACAAGCCATTTTGTACCATCCTCTTCCTGAAGAAAATACCTTCCAAAATTATCCCGGATAATAATTCCTTCTATTGTAGGATCCCAGTTTCCCGGATAAGGATCATTATAATAAGTTGTTTTGACATCACCTGCCGCCTCAAAGGTATCAATACGGTAGGTATATCTGCCAATAACATTATGTTCTCCAACTTCATTACCCGTTCCTCCGGTAGAGGTATAATATTCCATCTGGATAAGATCGCCATTTGCATCATAAAAAAACTTCTCTGAAATAAAGTGTGTTGTATATTGTCTTTCTTGCTCAGTGTGTCTGCCTGAGTGTTTAATCTGGTCATAATGGGTTGGGTCAAGTGAATTATTGTCTGCCCAGCGGAAATAACCCCCATTTTCCTGTTCTACGTAATCGGGTTTACCGGCCAAAATTCCTTCAGTATAAAAATGAACAACCTGATGACTACCGGCGTCATATTCCCATTCTTTAATAGTGGTTCCATCTTTATATTTAGTAACAAGAAGGACATCGCCCTGGTCCGTAAAACAAATGCTCAATCTATCTCCATCTTTAATTCCCAATGAATCGATGAAACCCTTTGCCTGCTGCCCGAAAAGCTCCTCTGGGCCGATTTCCTGCTCTGAACCATCATCCTTTTGATAGCTAAAGGTCCCCGTATTTTCAGAATACGCAGCAGATACGGTTGTTTCTTCCGAACCTTCCGTTGGTTGAAATGCATCATTTGCTTTTTCAAATCCCGGGTGATACTCCGGCATCACTGTATAATTTTCTTGTCCTTCAATTATCTCTTGGGCCTCTTCGGCATACATTCCCAAATTAAAATAGAAAAAACCGGTCATTAAAAACAATAAAATTAATAATACCTTTTTAAAGTTTCTCATTTTGCTTCTCCCTGTCTTATTCTATGGCATCTATAAATCTTATTTCTAAAACCGGGGCTAATCCGCCCTTGGCCTGCATTTCTGGTTTCATTATACCGGTAACCGTAACAAACTTACCAACGTGATCTTTTAGCCCAGAAACTAAACTGCCAATTAAAATAGTTATTTTTCCTTCTGAATCTTTAACCGCCAATTCCTTCCAGTCTATTTCCTCGAAATTATTCATCTCGATCCAGACCAATATCCCGGAAATCGTAAACCATCCCCCTGCTCTTTGCCGATGTAAATTTAATTCCATTATCTGTTCATCTGCATATAGATTATTAAAAATTAACAGGGTGCTCAAAAAGAATATTCCGCACAGGAACCTTTTTACCCATAACTTCTTCATCATTTTTAAACCAGCGTTTATTAGTTGTTTTGTAAAAATAAAAGGCCGTGGTCTCTTTAAAACCGCGGCCTTACCCAAACAGGATTATCAAAATCTTTTTTAATATACTTAATATACTTCTAGTGTTCAACTTTTACCATAGATCTCCCTGGTTGTTAAATAAAAACACTACTCCAACCGCATATTATCAATATAGATCGATCCATTGTAGATCGGACGAAGATTTGATTCAAGCCGTATCCCTAATTTTCTCACGTCAGCCCTGAACTCATCGGTAACCTGGGTCCTTCGCCAATCAGTGCTTCCCGGGATAATGCTGGCTGTAATCGTGGTCCATTCTCCGGGAATCAGCTTCTTTAAGCGGGCCATCTCGGTCCACTTCCAGTCCTCGCCAACAGTAAGGACAAACTTTGCCCGCAGGCCTAAAGGCGCGTCTTGGGGCATAAATATATCTACAGATATGCGCTCATAGGGTGTCCAGTCAAAATACTCCTGCACTTCCATATAAGCCGCGGTCCATCTTTTACCCGGGAAATCGGCTGTCAGCTTCAGAGAAGATTTTCCTTCCTTGGCAAATTCGGTAGACACGGCCATGCTGTCTCCTACGTAGTCATCCTTTTCAAAGCACCAATCAGGGATTTCCCACAGAGGAACATCTTCTTCAAATCCAAAAAGAACCTTTTCTTCACAAAACCCAGGGGCTGTGTTCAGTATCAACAAACCTAAAATCGCAATCAACATTACTATTTTTTTTACCACAAATGCACCTCCTTTAATGAATTAAAAACTTTTTAAATCTTTTTATTATCTAAAGCTACCTAATAAACTTACTGGTAGAATAGCTAAATAATACCACATATTTTCTTGATTGTCAACTTCGCATTCGAAAACAAAAATATTTGACTTTTTTCGAAATCTCTACTCTAACTCGTATCCTGATTACTCTAATCGCATATT
The DNA here is from genome assembly GCA_034717435.1 of Candidatus Omnitrophota bacterium. Taxonomy (NCBI): domain Bacteria; kingdom Pseudomonadati; phylum Candidatus Omnitrophota; species Candidatus Omnitrophota bacterium. Next base: position 20,815 of record JAYELI010000052.1, on the reverse strand, counting down.
ATCAATATAGATCGGTCCATTATAGACCGGCCGCATATTTGATTCAATCCGTATCCCTAATTTTCTCACGTCAGCCCTGAACTCATCGGTAACCTGGGTCCTTCGCCAATCAGTGCTTCCCGGGATAATGCTGGCTGTAATCGTGGTCCATTCTCCGGGAATCAGCTTCTTTAAGCGGGCCATCTCGGTCCACTTCCAGTCGTCGCCCACGGTGAGGATAAATTTTGCCTGCAGGCCAAAAGGGGTACCTTCGGGCAAAAACACATCTACGGATATGCGCTCATAGGGTGTCCAGTCAAAATACTCTTGTGTCTCTACATAAGCTGCCGACCATTTTTTGCCCGGAAAATCGGCTGTTAACTCCATAGAGAATTGCCCTTTCTTGGCAAATCTGGTAGATACGGCAACGCCTTTCCCCACATAGTCCTGCTTTTCAAAACACCAGTCAGGAACTTCCCACCAAAGAACATCTTCTTCATCAAACTCGAAAATGATCTTTTCCTCAGCTTTTTCTCTGGGTTTTCTTTCAGCTTTCTTAATTTTCTCAACTGTCTTTTTAGTAACAGGCTGGCTGGCAGAGGAATACGGTTTTGAGGCGTTCTGTTCAGACACAACCGAGAGAACCTCCGACTTCTCCTCCGAAGAAAGAACCATAATAACCCCTATAATCAAAAGAACTAACGCAGTGCCTGCCAGAAAAAAAGGTAAATTCTTTTTCATTGTTTTCTCCTGTTATTATTTATAATTTTTTCAGCCAATCAGCAAGAACCTGCTCAGCCTGTTTGCCGCGAATAGTATACCCCAAAGGAGACCACCTTTCCTGAGGAAAATAATTCCACCAATAAAAGCCCTTAAACCAGGGGTAATCGGAACAGGCAATTAACATTGCTTCTAAACAATCCGCCTGCTCCTCTTGGTCAATAAATTCTTTCTCTAAATTAGAAAGAACCGACCAGGGCTGCATGTTTGTTCCATCGGCACTGCAATAACCAACCTCATTGAATACTACCGGCTTATTCAACTTTTTCTCCTTGAGCCAGTTATCAATTTCCAATGCATTGTGCCGCCAGGCGGCAATTAACTCTTCTTTTGCAGGATTCTTCTTTTCAGTCAAGGGAAAATAGGCATCAATACCGATAAAATCCAATTTATCCCAAAGGTCGACAGTTTTATATTCATCCCAATTTGCCGAATAAACAAGGCGGCCGGGAAATACGCTTCTTACTTCTTTAATAACATCCTCCCATTGGCTTTGCCACATAGGTAAAGTAGTATTGACCAATTCTGTACCGATAGAGAAAAGTTCAACATTATACTGTGCAGCCAACCGGGCATAATAAATTAAATACTTCTTATAAGCGGCAAACCAGTCCTGAGAAGGGATAATGTCTCCCCGCCATTGGCCTGTCCTTACATCAACATGGGGTTTGAGCATAACCTTCATTCCCAGACAGTGGGCTTTATTAATCGCATGAACCAATGCTTCATCATCAGGCGTATCTTTGAGATCAGAAGATATTGTATTTTCCTCGATAGTATCCTGCATCCAGACAATCATAATTCCTATATGACGCACACCTATCCCATGAAGGTGCTCCAGGGTCTTATCCGAAGCCTCTATGCCCAACTCTGTCCTACCCCAGGAGGTATAAGCCACTCCTTTTTGAAACTCATCCAAGGCCAAAGCTCCGGGTGAGGCTTGCGGTTCTTCCATTTCCGGATCAACTTCTTGAGTTTTTTCCCCGCTTAATTGATCTGCTAACCGAGCATAAACAAAAGACAAAGGTTTATCTGTGGAATTCTCGTCTTTTGGACCAAAACACAAAAACTCCCAGAGAGAAATCCCCCATTGTGGATTAAATCTCTTCTTTCCCAAAATCTTAATAAATCTAGCCTTCAGGGGAGCAAACTCTATCTCATCAATGCCTCCATCCTGCCCTTTTAAAGATAAAACAGGCTGCCAGTCCTTTTCATCTAATGACGTTAAAACGTCATAGTCAACTGCGTAAGCTGCTTCCCAAAAAATCACTATTTTACTTATAACTTTGGGTTGACCAAAGTCAAGACATATCCATTGACCGGGTATGTAACCCGACGACCAGCGGGTTAAGAGATTTCCGTCTGTTACAGCTTCCGGTTTGGGCAGCGGCGCCCAGTCAGGGGTAACATCAAAGGAAGAAACAGTAACTAATTCAACCTTAAGATAAACCTCCTCAGAAACAGAACCTTTAGCGGAGTAAACCGGAGAATCCTCTTTTTGTGCGCAGAAAACAATACCTATCGCACAAAATAGAAATAAAACAACTAAAATTAAGTTTTTCATTATTCCTCATCCTTTCAGTCCGGTCATTGTCAGACTTTGGATAATATATTTCTGAAGGCTTAAGAACACGATCAAAATCGGTAAAGTAGCTATGGTTGCCCCTGCCATTACCATGGCAAAATTCGACCCGAAGGTGGTATTCAATGTTGACAAAGCCAAGGGAACTGTGCGCATCGAACTCTTATGAATTACAACTAACGGCCAGAGAAAATCACTCCACTGCCATAAAAACGTCAGGATAGCCAGGGTGGCTAAAACCGGCTTGATCAACGGAAAGATTACCAGGCGATAGATGGTGAATTCACTGCATCCATCAATCTTGGCTGCATCAATAAGGTCATTAGGAACGCTCATGATATACTGTCGGCAAAGAAACACTCCAAAAGCCAAAGCTAACTTGGGAATAATCAAGGCGTAAAAAGAACTAAGCCAGCCCAGCTTCTTTATGATAATGAATCCGGGGATAAGATTGACCTGATAGGGGATCATTATTGCGCCTAAAAGAAGCAGAAACAACTTATCTCTTCCAAAGAATCTGTGTTTGGCAAAGGCGTAGCCGGCCAAAGAGCAAAAGAATATATTGGCCGCGGTTACTACTAAAGCAATAAAAAGGCTGTTAAGCAGGTAACGCGCCATTGGTAAAAGAGAAAATAGCTCTCGATAAGCCGCAAGGGTTGGCTGGCGCACACGAAAAGACGGTGGATAAGTCTGGATTTCGTCAATCGGTTTAATTGAGGTAACCAGCATCCAGACGTAAGGGATAACCATGCTCAATGCCACCACGGTAAGAAGGGTATAAATAATAAAACTCATCAGGCTCTTTTTTATCTTAATTAATGACATTTTTTACCTCAATATTCAAATCGCGAGCGATTAGTTCTTAAACTAACCAAAGTAAGCAGAAAGATAATCCCGAACAAAACATAGGCAATGGCTGAAGCATACCCCATCTCAAACCTCTGGAATCCCTTTTCATAAAGATAGGAAACCAGCGGTAAGCCGGAATCTAAAACACCGCCTATCCCTTCGCCGGTGCCGGCAGTCATAATATAGGCCAATTCAAAAAGCTGAAAAGAGTTAATCATTGACATAATCAGCACAAAAAGAAGAATCGGCCGGAGTAAAGGCAGTGTAATATGCCAGAACTTATGCCAACTGTTTGCCCCGTCAACCTCGGCAGCCTCATAGAATGTAGAGGGAATCGACTGCATCCCGGCAAGAAGAAGGATCATATTATAACCAAGTCCGGCCCAGACAGCCACAATCATCAGCCCGGGAAGCACCCAATTCGGATTCATTACCCAATCAATCGGGCCTAATCCTATCTTCATCAACCAGTGATTAATCAAGCCGTATTTTTCTCCGGCATAAAGCCATCTCCAGATTACTGAATAGGCAACTACCGGAGTTACTACCGGCATAAAAAACAACGTCTTATAAAAATTTTTAAACTTTATCTTTTGGTCAATTGCCACGGCTAGTACCAGGGCTATCGAAATACCCAGCGGCACCACTCCCAGCACATAAAGAACGGTATTGCGCAAGGCCTTTAAAAACCGCGGGTCATTGAAAAAAAGCTGGCGGTAATTCCCCAGCCCTACCCATTGCGGCGCGCTAAGAACATTATATTTACAAAAACTCAACAGAAAAGAAGCAATCACTGGAAAAAACGTAAACACAAAAAACAATATAGCTGCCGGAGCAATAAACAGATAAGAATTCCTCTGTTGGATTAATTCTTTAAATAAGCTCTTTTTAGCTTGCATATCTTTGCATAAATCCCTTAAGCATGCCTACAGCCCGGGGGATATCTTTTAATTCATCCTGGTTATGTAAATCCTGGCCTTCAAACTCTAAAGAAACGAATCCCCGGTAACCCGCTTTTTTTATAATCGAAAATATCCGGTCATAATCAAACTCGAGCTCTTTTCCTTCTTCGCTTATATGGTGAACCTTGGCATGAAGATGCGGAGCATAGGCAATCGTGTCTTCAATCCCCTTATAATTATCCGGATCTTGATAATTACCCGTGTCAAGGTTTATCTTTACCCATTCTGAATTTATTTCTTTAATTAATCTTAGGGTATCTCCGGATGTGGGAAGAAAACCGCCGTCATTATGCGGCTCAATAGCCAGGACTATACCTGTTTCTTTTGCGTTTTGCTCACACTGTTTAATGCAGTCAACCATTAATGGCCAGAGTTTGTCTTTATCCTCATAAGGATAAGGCCAACCCGAGAATATTCTCAATACCGGCGCTCCCAAAATATAGCCGGCTTCAAGCCATTTTTTAATTCCTTCAATTTCTTTTTTTCGCTCCTCGGATTTGGGACTGCCAAAATTGTTTCCCGGAGAAAGACAGGCAATTGTCAAGTGTAAATCAGTTGCCCGCTTTTTGTATTCAATCAAGGACTTTTTATCCGTCTTAGGCAAATGGTCGGCAATAATGTCTACTCCTCCCACCTTGAGTTCTTTTGCGCATACCTTTAATAATCCGGTAAAATCTAACTTCCCAGATTCCAATGACTTATGATACGACCAACTGCATAGTCCAAGTTTCATCTATACCTCCTGTTTGCCAACTTTAACCCACTTGCCTTTTTTATTTGATTTATAGGCGGCTAATATTATTCTAAGCGTCTCCATTCCTTCCTGTCCAGAAACAAACGGCTTTTGTTTTTCCCGGATACAATCAATAAAATAATGAATAGCATTTTCCCATGCGCCTCCCGGGCCAATTTCAGGATGCTCTTCGGCCAGAACACAATTAGCGTCTTCCCCCTGGCCTGTTTTAGCTTGTGTGATAACCACCGGCTGCTTACTGCCTATGTTGGTAGTCATCTTGCCCTTTTCTCCGTAAACGTAAGTTAATACCTCATAAGGCCTGGTTGTCCAACTACACTCAAATTCTCCCTCTGTTCCATCTTCAAACTTCAGCAATATCGTGGCATTATCATCCACCGGGATGTCTTTCTCTAAGGTTTGAATCCGGGCAAAAACTTCAACCACCGGGCTTACCTTAAACCAGCGGATCAAATCAGCAATATGGACCCCGATATCAACCATGCATCCGCCGCCTGACTTTTTTTTATCATAATACCAATCGCCTTTGCCTTCTGACCAGTATTCCGGCCCGGCATGGCCGATCCTGCCCCGGATATTATGGATTTTGCCCAGCACGCCGGAATCAAGGGCTTTTTTCGCTGACTGATGAACAGGGTCAAACCTCTGGGTTTGTTCGACCATTAAAAAAACTCCGGCTTTTTCTGCCGCTCCAATCATTTTATCTGCTGCTTTAAGAGAAATAGTGATTGGCTTTTCAACCAAGATATGTTTCTTGTTTTTTGCCGCGCCGACAGCCATTTTTTCGTGTAAATAATTCGGCGTATTAACAAAAACAACGTCTATGTCGCCCTTCTTAACTAACTTCTTCCAGTTTGTTACAATATCCACATTGTCTAATTTGAATTTATCTTTCATTTCTTCAGCACGGCTTTCTATTACATCGCACAAACAAGTGACTTCGCACTTATCTTTATAACTCGCCAAATTGGGCAAACTTGCCCTTTCGGTAATCTTACCACAGCCAATTATCCCAACTTTTATCATAGCTTAATCCTTCTCCTTCCCCGCGCCGCCCTGTAGATATTCCAGATTATCTTCTGGGTTTTAAGCGCTTCTTCTCCGTTAATTTCCGGCTCTTGGCCCTGCTTAAGCGCCCGGTAAAACTGTTTTATCTGTATCCAATGGCAAAAACCCCAGTAATCTTTTCTATTCTCGCCATAATCAATATATTCATCCGGTCTTGGCCCTGCCTCGGCTTCTGTCCCGTCATAAAAACCAATCCTCGCTGAGTCTTTAACCATTTCAACCCTTCCGTTCCGGCAGTCCAGCTCAATCTTTGGATCAGCATCAAAGGAATAAAAATTTATTAAATAAAAACAAACGTAAGCTCCTTTTTTAAATTTAATCACCCCTTCAGCTAAATCCTCTACCTCAATAGACTTATGCATCCTTCGGGCGATATTTGCCTCAACGTATTCAACCTTATCATCGATAAGCCATCTTAAAACATCAATAAAGTGTATTGATTGGTCAATCAACACGCCTCCTCCTTCTAAATCTATTTTTCCTTTCCAATCGCTTTTTTTATAATAACTATCCGGCTTATGATAAGAAACAACAAGCTTTACTGCCCTAATCTTGCCCAGCCTTCCGTTTAACAGGTTTTTCTTTACCAGTTGTGAACCGGGGTTATACCTATTTTGGAAGATTACCCCTAATTTTACATTATTCTTCCGGCCAGCCTCAATCATCCTTTGGCCGTCGCGGGGGTTAATCGAAACGGGTTTCTCGGTCAGAACATTTATCTTTTTATTTAAAGCCTGAATTGCCATTGGAGGATGTAAATAATGCGGAGTCAAAATGTGGACTACATCAATTTTTTCTTTCTCAAGCATCTTTTCATAATTTGTATAACAGCGGCAATTATATTGTTTTGCCGCCTTACGGGCCCGGAAGGGACGAACATCGCAAACAGCGGTCAGCTCTACGCCTGGAGTATTAATTAACGACTGGGCGTGCATAAGAAATATATTACCGCAGCCGACTATACCGGCTTTAAGCTTCAATCTTTTCTCCTTTTGTCCTTTTCCCCGGTGTAATCTTGTCAGGTTTGAAAACTATAACATAAACCCGTTAGAAAGTCAAATCTTTCCGCCCGGGGGTTGCGTCAAGGAAATTGTGTAAATTCTTTTATAGTGATTATAGGGTTTTTTCTGCCTCAAGAGACCGGGGTAATCTTCATTAAATAAATACCGGTAGATAAAAAAACTGTACTTTTGCACATACAAACTGTTAATCCGCAGAAAGTCTTCAGTCAACACTTCCCCTGCCCGAAAATACCAGTAAAATAAATCCTGCAAAACACGTTCTTTAAGTTCGCTGCGGTTGTGAAAAAGCTCTTCAAAAAACCTTATTGTTTCCGCATTAGTAACTCTTTGTCCTCTCTGATAAACTTTAAGGTAGTGCCCGGCAATCCGTAACTCCGCGTTTAATCTTTTTATATCACTTTGTAGTTTTACGAAAGGATCGAACAAATCCAGCCTCTGGTGAATATCTGTCTCTTCCCGCTGCCTTATCTGCCGGGAACATCTTTCTATCTGAAGATGTTTTTTGGAAAAATAAGACTCTAACAGGCCGTCATTGTCTCCCGTTTTAGCAAAGAGACGGCTTACCCGTAAACCTTGTATTGCTAGCGCACATAAAGACTCATTTATAACAGCAAGCGCTTCTTTTTTTACTTCGTAATACGAATAAGTTTTCATCCAGTGGTAAACCGCTCCCGGGGAGAAACCCAATTTTTTAGCGGCAGAGGCTTTATTCCCCCTTGTCTTCACAAGAGCTAAGAAAAGTTCCCGTATCCTCCTCTTTCTCTCGCGTCCTTCGGCCTCTCTACGAATAGAACTTTTTTCTTTCTCATCCCCAAAAAGCGCCGACTTCTTTCCTATCCCCAAATGCCTGGCTGCTTGCGAACAATTTCCCTGTAGTTCGGTTAATGTCCGGACTGCCTGCTCTTTTCTGATGTCCTTGATTGAAATTCCGTATTCTTTATACCTGCGATAGAACGTAGACAGGGAAACATTCAGAAGCTTTACTGCCTGCTTGTCCCATTTCTTTTTAAAGCAAACTCCTTCCAATATTTTTATAAATCTTACGCGCTCTTTTTCCCCTAAAATTATTTTAGCTCTTTCGCGCCTGAGGTCAATTTCTTCCGGCGAAAGGTTCCTAAACAATGTTGATATATTTATCCTTAACTTCTTAGACGCTTTTTGGGCGTTTCCTCCGCTCTTATCCAGGGCTTCGATCATACTTGTTTTCGGCACCTTATGCCTGCGCTTAGGGCCTTTGTCCTTTAGCGGAGACGACCCCTTGCTGGTTAGCGGCGGGGCGGCAATAAACTGCATCAAACTATCAAATCTTTCCTCTCTGCTGTCAAAATAACTTTTCCCGTCATAACTTAATAAACAGGGATAATATTCCGACCATATAAGAACATCTACTTTAAACCAGGGATATATATTTCTATTTAGCGAAAAGTTTTTTCTGAATCTTGGTTTTATTTTATCTGCCGTATACTGATTTTTTACTGCCAGAATAATATCGATATCCGAACAAATTGCGGGCTTTCCTTCTCCAAAACTGCCTGTGATTTCGATCTTTCTTAATTCCGGAAATTCGATTTGTGTTTTATGAAAGGCAACCTTTAATTTTTTGTCGACCCATTCCAGGAAATCATAAAATTCCTGATTTGTATAAGTATACTGCAAATGAGCGCCTAAACGAGAAAACGATAGAAATATATCTTTACCATTTTTTAACAACCTGCGCTCAGCCGGTAAATAAGTTATCTCATTTAAAGTAACTATCCCCCGCTTAAACCAATCAAATAAGATATTGCGCCAACAAAAGTATTTATTCACAGTTAAATCCCTTTTATAAATTTCACTTAAACATTTTATTAATCGGTCAATATTATTGACTAAAATCCCTGAATGCGGAAATTTCCCCATCGGGATATCAATAATTAAGCTATCCTTTACCGGCGAGGCGGCGAAAGCCGTTCCCCGAGGTGAACCGGCTTTATTCGTGTTCTCTTGGATCTCTTTTAAGCCTTTCTTTGCCAATAATACCTTCTTTTCTGCCTCCCATATGGCATCATAAACCAACAATTCTTTTTTGGTATCCCAGTTATACTGGTTAAGCAGCTCTATTTGCGAAGGTTTAATTTTATCGCGCAAAACTTTCTTAAACGCTTTATTATATCGCCTTGTAGGCAAAATAAGAGCCGTATGTTTCTTAACATTTTCGACGATAAGCCTCCGGAGACACCTTCCATATCTAAGCAGCGGGAAATTATGCCGGGCTAACTGTTCATCCACCGGTGAACTGGAATTAATTTCATAACCTGCACGTTTTGCGTCGCGCGTAATGCGTTGCGCATTGTGCTTGGACAAAATCTCCGGCAAAGAGCCTGACAAAACGACTATAGACGGGGTAAATGAGCTATATTCAAGGTATCCCAATTTATAAGCAAGAAGTGCTCCGGCATAAACTGCTTGTTCTCTGAAACGGCTCCTATCTCCCCAATACAGTTCTGCAGAAAGCGGCTGCAATACAGTCTTCGCTTTATTGCGGACAATTTCCTCGGCCCAATCATCATCTATCCCCGCGGGATATCTCTCCCAAAAGAAATCTACCTTAGTTAACTTCATCATTTTTTTTACGGCCGCGGATTTTTCCTTTGTTGCAGCCCCGTTAAAGTTATCCAATACGCGCCGGTATTCTTCCTTCATTATCCCTTGAGCCTCCTTAATTATTGTTTTGTATTTCACCGTTCCGTATACCTTCAAAATGCGTTTTCTGGTCAAAAAATGATCAGCGACTATTACGAAAATAACTATCCCTATCCACTCCCAAAGAGACCTTTCAGACAAAGCTTCTTTAGCAACCTTCCAAAGACCCAGTTCTTTTATAATTGCTACTAAATTCGCCATATAATTAACCGTAATGAATAACATCAATATGCCGGGAATTGCGTAAGTTGCTATCGCCCGGAATTTTTTGCGGAATACCGGAGAACTTGCGCCGGTGTGAACAGAACGGGTATTTCTTATCTTCAGTTTATCTACTTTATCTTTTATATGGCAACGTTCCTCATAAATCCCGAAAGAATTGCTGAAAGGAAACAGTTCCGGGTTCTTGAAAAGTCCGATTAAATCCCGCCAGGTTCCCTGCACCTCTAATTCGGCTGGCAGCAAATAGAATGAAGAAAGTCCTTCCATCCTTTTTATTAATGCCGCCAGCTGTCCTTTTCTTGAAACAAACCTGATTACTTTCCGAGGTTTTTCACTACTTATACCTGCCCCTGTAAATTTCTTCTTTATACTCTGATTCTTTACCGGGCTGCCGGTTTCTTCCCGCCTATGTGTTAAATGTCGGGACCTGACCCTATTGTTTTTTGCTATACGGTTTTTGACCTTGACTTTTTCACAAAGAACGGCTATACTTGGAAACCAACAACCGGAGGACGGAATGAAAAAACTTTTAGATAATGACACCTTCGTAAGTAAAAATTTTGAGCGCTTAGTCAAGAAGTATCCCCACCGGCGAATAGTAATCTGCCGAGGAGAAATATTTACAGGAGAAGATGCCGTAAGAAAGGCTAGAGAGAGGTATCCTGATTCTGTTCCTTTATCTATGCCTATTCCCGGCTCCGAAGAGTTCTCCCACCTTTTATAAAAAATACGAGAAAAAAGAAGATAAAATTCCCCTATAAAGTTTACAAAGGAGAGCTTTATCCAATTATCAAAATCCAAATGGAAGGACCACAGGGACCTTTGGAAACCGAAGCGTACATCGATAGCGGAGCAAACATCTCCATTTTTTTGGCTACTATCGCTTCTGACCTGGGAATAAATTATACCAAAGGTAAAATTACCTATATTATGGTTGGCGACGGCAGCTTTATCCCGGTTTACCTGCACACTATCACTATTAAACTTGGGTATATTTCCTTCCCCGCCACTATCGGTTTTTCCTCTCACCTTGGCGCAGATTTCAACCTTATCGGGCAAAAGAACTTCTTCGACCGTTTCATAATAAGTTTTGATAAAAAGACCGGCATAATATCTTTTCAACCTTATAACTAACAAATATGCTTCGATCTTCCTGCCATCCTCCATTTTATCAATCTTTAGAAATTCAACCGGCGAGGCGGCAGTTGTTGAATGCTGAGGCCTGGCCCAATATAGCTTTTCAACCCCACTGATATCTGCCTGTAGACTCCCTGCCAGTTTCTTTATTTCTATATAAAACTCAGCGGGTTCTACTCTTTCAAGTCCCTGGAGTAGCTTTTCGCAATTATCTACGGCTGCATTGAACGCAACTTGAGCTGTCTCTATTTCCCTGTTCAGCACAGCTCTCTTACCCAGTTGAATAATCCTTTCAAAGATATTCAATATCTCTTTTTCTTTACTGCTAAGCGGGCTGCTGGATTCATCTATATCATCTATAGGCGATGAAGATGATAAATAGGTAATTTCTATTTGATTTGTAATTGTAATAAGGAAGACCTCTTTATTTGCAAAATCTCTCTGAATTTTTCTAAAGACTTTTTCTGTCCCTAATCCCTCATAAATAACTACTCTTTTTTTACAAGCAAATGCCCTTTTTATGGTGCTTCTTAGCTCAGGATGATAACTATGTCTCCTGGTAATATCTAACGCATACAACTTGTTAAGCCTATCGGCCTCAACAATCAAAACGGCTTTTTTGCCAATTCCGGATTCCTTTACCAGGGCTGTCCTTAGCTGTTTTGAAAAAGGCGTCTTGCCTATTCCGGTATATCCATCAATGACAAGAATAAATGTCTTTTCTCTGTTTGCAGCAATAAATTTGCTCAAAATCTGGATAACTCTATCAAAATAAGCACTCCGCTCCTTATCGAGCGGGCTGCTGGCATAGTTATTTTTCGAAGTAAAAAGAACATCTCTGGAAAAATGTAACCTGTTGCAAGGCATCATAAAGGGCTGAATATCTGAAAATTCTTCTTGCACGTCTTGAATCCATTGATATATTCGAGGATGTGCCATAAGAAACCTATCATGCTTGGTTATAACCCTTGAAGTTCCAAGAATCTCAAAAACTAAATCAATATTTCCAAACCCTAAATTAACTTGCTTTCCTAACGCATAGATTTCGCTCAAGCTATCTGTATAAGCGCGCGCTCTCTCCACGAATACTGCCAAAGCTGGTTTCCTGTTTCTGCTATGATGGTTATCATGGATGCGGGGATTTTTTTCAACCGGGCCGGGAGAAGCAGTGCCCCGGGCCGGCGAGGCAACAAAACCAGTTAACCGGCTAACTGGCGAACTGGATAACTTACTTAGGGCCGGCGAAATTATCGGGCTGCCGACAGTATCCTGCATCATCTTATGGATCATCCAGAGGCTCAGGTAGTCCGCTAAATCCACAAAACCATTTTCTATTGCTTTGAGAAAGTTAGTGTCTGTGAGCAGGGTCGTTAATGTTCTTGAAACGCTAAGGGTATAGGCTCCTAATTCATTGGTGAAGGTTACGATGGCGGTATAAACTATTCGCAGTTCATTATCACTTAATAAGGAAAATAACTTATGCGCAGGTAAAATATAGAGTCTTCCTGATATATATGACACAAGTTTTTCTGTGCTTAACGCAACAGGGCTGGAGGAAGCAAAGCCTTTCGGGCGATGACTATGGACTATGGGCAATGGACTACGGTCTTCTCCAATGGCCGGCGAGGCGGCGGCCGCTCCTCCTTTTTGACTCTCTGACACTTTGACACTCTGACACTCTTTTGTAACCGGACTGCTGGATTTTGGTTTTTTCTTGCTATCGACAACTTTAAGGTAATCAGGCCTTTCCCCCGGGGGTTTAGTTTTTTTATTCGTCTTTTTACTACCGGATTCTCCCGGATCCGTAAGGCCATTTTCCTCAATTAACACCAAAGCTCGTGTTACTGTCTCATCAAACTCTTTAAACTGTTTTGCTAAGATATATATCGCATAAACCGCCAAGACAATTACAAGAATGCCTCCTGTTATGAAAACAAGCTCTATATTCTCAGAAACAAATCCCGCCAAAGAACACCCCGGCAGTATAAGCATTACTAAAGACAGCAATAATATCTTGGAAAGCGGGCTGGCGGAAGCGGCAACCGTTCCTTTTGCCCCCTGTCTGTTCGTTGTTTCATAGCGAAGCCTTATGGGATCTTCCGGCATTCTGTAATATTTACTATCACCATTAAGGATCCTGCCAAGCAATTCTTCAGCCTCCTGAAGATTCTTACCGGCTGGAGCGTAAGAAGGATCAATCGCAATGGCTTTTTTAAAATGCCCGATGGCTTCCCGGCAATACCCGGCATTACTATAAATACCGGCTAATTTTGTCTTAATACTGCCGAGGTTATTGTAGGCCGGAGCGTGAGAGGGTCTAAGCGTAATGACTCTTTCGAAAGGCCCGATAGCATCTTTGTAATAGCTATATTTCCCGGTAATCCCTCCTAAGTTTACATAAGCAAAACCAATGTTGTGATAGGCTGAGGCGTAAGAAGGGTCGCGCGCAACGGCTTTCCGGAAATATTCTATAGCCTCTTTAAAATACCCGGCTTCCCGGGTAACTATGCCTAATTTTATACAGGCAAAACCAATGTTGTGATAGGCTGAGGCGTAAGAAGGGTCGCGCGCAACGGCTTTCCGGAAATATTCTATAGCCTCTTTACAGTGCCTGGGGTTCCTTATGATCTTATCCAAGGCTATATCAACAAAGCCAATATCGTTGTACATAGAAGGAGTAAAAGCGTGCTTATAATTTTCCTTGAATTGTTTATCATCGTCAATTATCCGAATACGAAAATAGAGCAGGGAAAGCCTTTCTTTCTGTGACAATTGCCTTATGTCTACAGCGCGTTTTCTAAGTTTCCTTTGAAGCAGGGATAGGTCTTTTTGCGCAATTCGATAGTTTTTTCCTAATATTCTGTATGCGCCTTCTTTTCCAGGATAACAATTATTTAGATTTACCTTTGTAACTATACCCAGGTTAGGGTCGAAAAAGAAAAATACAGCTTCATCAGAATAATGCGGAATCACGTTAAAGGTATGTCCCATTCCGTCTATAATGTCAGTCATCTCGGCAGATTTTACCCTAACACCAGCTAAGCTTAATAAAATATGCCCGAGCTGAGAACGAGCACTGTCTCTAAAGGCAATCCCCGGTAATTTCTGCAATTTCTTCCTGATATTTAGAGGAATTCTTTCATTGCCTAAGTGCCCTGCCGGCCTTTTAAGGACACCTTTGGAATCCAGAGAAACGACTAAGGACCTAAGAAGAGGCGCCGGTCCTCCGGACTCATCACAGCTAATCTTCCTAACTAATTGATTTAAGTCAAAAAGCGCTTTTAAATAAGCCTTTGAACCCTGCGATTTTTCTTTAAGGTGCGCAAGGACGGAATATATCTTGTTGTTATTGGCAAACGCCTGCTTAAACCGGCCTAACAAAACAGGCAGGGCTTTCTCGGGATAATCTAACTCAAGAAGCTTCTGTTCTAAATTGGGACTAAGGCCGTCAAAACTGTCTTTTTTCAATTCCACAGCCTCGGCAGCAATGGGTTTTAATATACATTTCAAAAAACGAAAAAATAGAAACGCCGTTTTTTGCAGAACAGACAGCCGGTCCAGCTCAAATAAACTCCCTGCCGCTATTGCTGTTATGATAAATTCCCTCCGTGTCCTAAGCGGGCTGGAAGAGCCGGTAATCGGTGAAACAGCAAATGGGCTGTGAGTTTTGTAGAAGGATAAAGGGCCGGGCTGTGGGCTGCTTATGCCCGTTAGGGTATGAGCCATGAGCTGCTTGTGCCCGCTTGTGCCCGTAAGGGTATAAGGGTATGAACCATGAGCTTTACAGAAGCTTAAAGGATAAAGGATAAATAGCGGAAGAATCTGTCTTCTGACATCTGACTTCTGACTTCCGATTGCTGACTTCCGATTTCTGACTTCTAATATCCGGCTTTTAACACTCACCGGCGGGCTGTGAGTAGATAAAGCGAGCCATAATAGAAGGGTTGTTGAATATACAGCCCCCGGCGCCCGGGAATCCCCCGTCCAGCCACGGAGAGGTAGGCGTTCCCGGAAATAAATGCCGGGGGTGAATACTTTATTGAGCTTTGAGCTTTGGGCTGTGAGCTCTGAGCTTTGGCCTGTTTTTTCAATTGGACTGCTTGTTCTATGCGGTTTAGTTGTTTTTTCGCCTAAACCATCTTCGTTCTCCGCTTTTTTCTCGTATTCCTGCCGGCGTTTTTCTAATGGCGCTATGGTTTCATTAACTGTTTCTTTAAGTTCTGGTGAAGAAATATCCTTATCAACATCAATTAAATCCTCAAATTCGAAAATGTATTGAATTACCCGGTCAATCGTTGTCTCCATTGCCTGATTCATGTTCCTATACTGTTCTTTCATAAGGAAAATATATCTAAAATATCCACTGCTTTCTTCGGATAAGCCTTTTAATTGTTTTTCCAGACCGGATAAAACGCTTTCGATTTTACCGGTTAAATCAGTGATGTCTTTTCTGGCATTTAACAAAACATCTTTTAAGTCTGCGGCTGGAAGCCTGTCAATGCTCCCCTTTGTATTGACATATCTGACTATTTTTTCTATTGACGCGGCGGAATGAATAATTATATCTAAATAATTATCAAGGGGCTTAATATTCCCTTTCTTTATTCGCTGCGCAAGAGCGGTTAGCATCACTACCGGATTTATTAACTCGTGGTCCATGCCTGCAAAAGCCTGCCTTCTTGCAAAACTAAACTGCGTAACCCCGGCTTTTTTCCTTACTATCGCATCTTCATCCGAGAGAAGCTTTTTTAATAACAATTGTAAATGCGCAATTTCCGGGCCCCCAACATTTCTTAAGTCCCCGGCTAACTGCCTTCTTACACTCACATCTTTTGATCGAGCAATCCTGATAAGCGCGTTTCTGGCCAATCTTCTTATCCTGGTTAATTTTTTCGCCTCGGTTAATTTCCCTGTCTGGGAATAATATACCAGGAAAAGTAAAGATTGAAATCCTCCGGGGCCTTCCAGTTTTAAATATTCCATATAATTATTGAAAATTGTTCTCCCGGCCTTCATCTCCAAATCCTGAAGTTTTACAACTTGAAGCGCCGCATTGTTTTCATAATCGGTAGTCCAGTAAAAATCAGCGGGTTTTTCTTCTTTGGTATGAAAATATAGGGAAAATTCAAATTCTCCCATTATCCCGGGCCGGATAGGCACCTTTATTCTGAACGCATTGCCTTTCCCTCCTTTATAAAGCCTTTCTTTATCCCAAACATCTGCTCTCTTTTCATAATCTTTATAAATATTAACTACTTCCGTTTCTTCAAAATAGACCTCTCCGGCGCCGTTTGCCCACACGCCTATTCTGATATATCCGCTGTTCACGTACTTCATAAATTTATCTTTGGTTAATTCCCTGTCTATTTTTACTGTCCCATAGCCGAAGAAGCGTTCTTCTAAAAATATTATTCCCGGCTCATGGCCTATATCATAGGCATCGATAATCCCCGGCTTATTACTCTCTTTTTGTTTTTGCCCGGCCAAATTGTTCATTTTCTCAATCGGCGAAGCGGCGCCGGATGAATCATCATGTGGATAATCAGCGGTATAAAGGCTATCACTCCAATATTCACGATATTCAACAAGTTTTTTCAGCAGATCTAAACGCAGTCTACGAGAACGCCCATAGCCCTTAATATCTTTTATTTCTAATTCACCTAAAATCTCTAACTGCCCCGAATCTAATTTTAGGGCCTTTGCTTCTTTTATCAATTCACCAATTTTATCAGGATCTTTCAGGCGGGGATATTCCCATCCAATTTCTTTTAACCGGCAGATAAACCAGCTAATATCTGCCAATCTGCTAATTTCCTTAACAGGGGTCTTTAAAAACCGCCTGGTTCCTGTGCCGAAATCCAGACTCTCTATTTTTCCTTCATCAGCCAATTTCCTTAATGCCTTATCAGTTATGCCTGAGATTTTAGCCGCTTCCGACAGCGGTTTGCAATTTATCACCTTTCCAGCTTCTTCTCCTGGAATCACCCATCCATCTTTTCTCCTTTCAGCCTTAAGAAGTCTGCTTGTTATATACAACAAAACCATCACCCTATTTACATCGGCCAATTCCGCTACTTCACTAACAGAATAAAAAGAGTTACCCAAATTTTCCCCGCGAATCGGCGCAGGCTTCAACGCCTCATATATCTGTTTAGTTAACTCGCCCTTTACGGCCATCTCCAGCAACAGAACAGTAGAGATATGTCCATTTTCTTTTACCGGCGAACTGCTGTTTTTCTTCCCTTTTTCTATTATTCCGGCAAACCCTGAGGCCAAGTTATTGCCGCCTTCGGCTAATAGAGAAACCGTTTTATAACACCTCTCTGTTACCTGCTTGTTTGCTTCCCGATAGAATTGCTCTCCCAAGAAAAATCGCTCCTGAACTTCTTTCTCTTCAGCCCTATAGCCTTCGGCGATATAGCGTTTAGCACGCCGCAGTAGATATTCAAAATCGCCTTTGGTAATACACGCGAGGCGATCTTTGTTAACTATCCTAAGGCACTTATCATGTAAATCATCAATAGCTCCTTTTTTCAACTCTGAAACTTTATTGCCGGAAAGATTGATTAGAACCCTGTCTATGGAAAAACATGGTTGCGCGAAAATATCTGTCGTAGGCGTTAATACATCCCCTGGCCTATTTACGGAATTAAACAGCTTGGTAGAGATAACATGTATCAAACCGTCATAGTTATCCGGATTATCCGGAAAATAAATATCGACATCGAAGGTACAACTGCCATTAAAGATTTTTCTCACCAAGCCGCCGATAAGATAAGTGCTCTTGATTGCATTCTCTAAAAGAAGCAGTTTTTCCCTGACAAGGGCAGGATGAGGAGTATTGCCTTGGCGCACGTGCCAAATCCTCCAGTCAGTTGCTCTTATCCATTGAGCAATTTCCCGCTTTGCTTCTTGCAAATTCTTTTTCAAAAACGGGTAAATCTCAGGAACTTTCTTTTTTACAATTTCGCCGCCGGGAAGAATAAATTCCTGCCATTCAAAATTTTTATCACCGGCAATTTTTCTTTCTGCCGGCGAGGCGGCGGATGGGCCTTTGGTTTTGAGCTGTAAGCTATGAGCTATATTTCTTAATCCATAGGAACTCTCAAATAAAAAGCGGGACAATTCAGCCGGCGAGCTACTGGATTTTGAAAGCAGATTCGATGAAACCTTTAGCTTTCTATCTATCTGCTCATATACCTTAATATATCTCTTTGTCGAATCCTCCCAAGGAAGAATTATATGCGTAGCGCTTTTTATAATCTTCTTCTCAGAGTGAATTATCTTCGGAGCGGGATCCTGAAAGAAGGCACTACCTGTCATATCTATCTGTTTTTCCTCTCCCGTATCCTGTCTCTTAAGCACAATCTTGGCAGGTAAACGGTAATCCTCGTAAGAAAGAAAAATTCTCTCTTCTAAGAACCGAATCATACCTCGATAGTCTATGGCAAAAAGAGAGTTGCCTTTTCTCATTGTATCAATCAGGCCTAACAATGGCTCGTGTTTTGAGAAGAACAATTCACCATTCATCAGGATATTCTCAAATATGCCGATAATATCCTCATTGGATAAGTTGTCCTGTATTCCTCCATAAATAAGGAAAAACACTACTTCAAAAAAACTGGATATTATCAATGAAGGGTGTCCCTCGATAATCTCGCCGCCATCGCACAACGCCATTCCTACCCGAGCATTGATATGGCGCATAGAAATGTTTATGCCGTCTATCTGCCGGTTGGAAGAATCAAAAGGGAAAACCTCAAGCCGCTCATCCTTAAAATCGACAACATGGAATCCTCCGTCTTTAAATTTATAATATTCTCTTGTGAAATGATAATCTCCCGGCTTAAGGCTGATGTTATTTTGCTCTTCTATGCTTAAATAATTAAAACAACTCGGCATAAATATCCATGGCCGACAGCCACTATGCATCAAAAGAGTTATCGCACTGTGAAACTTATTCTGGGAAGCTAAGCTGAAGATTTCGTAAAAAATGTTAAACATAAGGTCATTATCAATGAGGACAATCTCCCCTTTGTTTAAAAAGGGAAGTTTATCCGTAGGAATTATAATAATAGAATACGGGGCGGTATACCGAACAGAGTATTTACCTACTCTTTCTACATTTCTAATAAAACCGGAAATTTTGCTTAAATCTACGAAGCCCTCGTATTCCCTGTTCCGGTCAAGTTCGCTTCCCACTGTCTTAGTAACAAGAAATCTCTGCTCTCCCGGGATAAGACGCAAGGTATTTCTGCCGAAATGAACCGGGGCAAGTAAATCAAAGACGTCTTTAGATAAAATTTCACCCCTCATAGTCCTTACCATAGCTTCAAGATATGTCTTTATCCCTTGTGCATCCATATTGCTCTTGATGGTTAAGAAAAATATCTCCGGCAATATCATCTTTTCAAAACTACTAAGCGGTTCAGCCAAAGATGCAAGTAAATCTATAACCCCTTCATCCCAAAGTTCTTCTGCTTTTTGAAAAACATCAACCTTTTCTTTAGGGCAGCCGCAATCGGCGTTATAACTCAAACTTCTTACAAGCAGCCCCAATGAAAGAAAATTTACCCCCATCAGCACTCTTGCTGTTTTTTTGTCTGTAAAACCGCTCATCGCTTCTTTCTTCGTTGCTTCTATTATTCCCCTTAACGCCGACTCAATATTACTCTCAGCTACTGCTTCTATCTTTATTAATCTCCCCAAAAATTCTATCAGCGTCCATCCTTTTCTACCACGTATAATACCATCTATAAGAAAAGCCCTGAGTGTCTTAAGAAGATGAGCATTACTGACCCCATACCGTTTAAGTTCGGCGGTCAACAGACGAGATTTTTTTGCCGCTTCTTTGAGGTTGTTATCCCGGGATAAATCACACAGCAGTATCTCTATGATCACTATGAATTGCTCTTTGGCGCCCTCAGATTGCTTAAGTTCAACAGCTAAAGATAAAAATTCCGGTTCTTTTGAAATACGCCTCGCTGTCTCTATTCCGTTTTTATCCCAGGCTAAAACTTTCAACATTGTTATGACATCTTTTCTGTCAGCGCCGCATCGCTCAAGTCCGGCAGCCAAAGATAAAAATTCCGGTTCTTTTGAAATACGTCTCGCTGTTTCTATTCTGTTTTCATGCCAGGATAAGAAACCCAGCATCTTTCCGAAGTAACATCCGCTGACCCCGTGCCGCTTAAGTTTAGCGGCCAGAAGGCGAAATTCTTCTGCCGCTTCTTTAAGGTTACCATACTCGAATAAACCGCGCAGCGTCTCTCCGATGTCCTCTTCGCCAACTCCACACTGCTCAAGTTCGGCGGCCAAAAGACGAAATTCTCTTGCTGCTTTCCTGGGATTGCCCGCCCGGGATAAACCACACAGTATCTCTCCGATGTCCTCTCCGCCAACTCCATACTGCTCAAGTTCGGCAGCCAAAAGGCGAAATTCTCTTGCTGCTTTCCTGGGATTGCCCGCCCGGGATAAACCACACAGTGTCTTCATGACATCTTTTCTGTCAGCGCCGCATCGCTCAAGTCCGGCAGCCAAAGATAAAAGTCCCGGTTCTTTTGAAATACGTCTCAGTGTTTCTATTCTGTTTTCATGCCAGGATAAGAGACCCAGCATCTTTCCGAAGTAACATCCGCTGACCCCGTGCCACTTAAGTTTAGCGGCCAGAAGGCGAAATTCTTCTGCCGCTTCTTTAAGGTTACCATACTCGAATAAACCGCGCAGCGTCTCTCCGATGTCCTCTTCGCCAACTCCACACTGCTCAAGTTCGGCGGCC
>JAYELI010000051.1:10051-26130 GCA_034717435.1 Candidatus Omnitrophota bacterium | reverse complement strand
AAGCTTAAAGGAAATAGTGAGTATATCTTCACTCAACCAAACGATAAGAAATTCTCAGGCACACAAATCTTTAGATTTGTTATAACTAATTTCTTAAAGGAATTGGCGGTTAAGGGCCATTTGCATAAGTTCAGAGACACGTACGCAAGTTATTCCATAGCCTGCGGCGTAGATATTGCAAAAGTACAGTCCAGATTAGGCCACGAGAGTCTTAGAGAAACGGATAGATATGCTATGGCTATCAATGAGCCGATAGCAAGTGATATAAAAAGTGTGTTTGTAGGGAACGGGGGAGAGTTGCAAAATGGGTAGCAATATGATAGAATCATGCTCAGAGTTGATAACAGGTGGTTCTCAGCCATCAGACACGGGTTCGAATCCCGTTGGGGCTACCAAATTTGTAACCAGCCGTAATTTCGTGAGTTACACGAGATTACGGCTTTTTTCATTCCAACTCCCACGGAGTTCCGGGGATACCATACTTAATTATTGAAAGCAAGTAACAAATCTGCTATATTAGACACATGCCAAGAATAGCTCGTCTAGTAGTTCCGGGATATCCTCACCATATAATCCAGCGTGGTAATCGTAGGCAGGATGTATTTTTCAGTAATGAAGATAAAATAGTCTATATTGACTATCTTCACACTTATGCTAAAGAAGCAGGAAAAGATAAATTGCTTTCTGACCATTTTTTAATTTCAGAAATAAAAGATTGGTCAGCATACTTGTCTGAAGAAGATAAGCAGGAAGATGTAAATATTTTGCAAAAACATTCAAACACAGGAAGGCCATTAGGTGGAATAAAATTCATTGAAAAAATAGAAAAACTTGCTGGAAGGGCTTTAAAAAAGAAGAAGCCGGGGCCAAAAAGGAATAATTAAGTATGGTGTCCCCCGAACTTTTTTTTGATTTGAGATAAGAAAAGATATGCGTAATAAAAGATTGATTCGGCAACTCAATGGTATTGATATATTCTGCATTGCAACCGGTGCAATGATTAGCTCAGGTCTGTTTATTCTTCCCGGCCTGATTTATGCCAGGGTTGGTCCGGCGGTAATTTTAGTTTATATTTTAGCGGGTATATTTATGCTGCCTGCTTTGTTTGCCAAGGCTGAACTGGCTACTGCTATGCCCAAGGCAGGAGGAAGTTATTTTTTTATCGAGCGCAGTATGGGCTCGGCAGCCGGCGCAATAGGCGGGTTTGCCAGCTGGTTTTCAATCAGCCTTAAGAGCGCATTTGCCTTAGTTGGCATTGGCGCGTTTGCGACATTAATCAATCCGGATATTACCCAGTGGCAGATTAAGCTCATTGCTGTTACATTCTGCATACTCTTTACGGTTCTTAACCTGATAAGTGTCAAATTTACAGGGAGGTTCCAGGTTTTTTTTGTAATTTTACTTATCGGCCTGCTATTTCTGTACATCTTTCGTGGATTAGGGTCAATCGATATTCAAAGATATACATTGGTTATGCCGCTGGATAGACGCATATTATTTGCGGCAGTGGGCATGATTTTTATATCATTTGGAGGCCTCACAAAAATTGCCAGTGTCGGTGAAGAAGTCAAAAATCCGGCAAAGACTATTCCTTACGGGATGATATTGGCTTTTTGCGTAGTTTTACTGCTTTATGGCTTAAGCGTTTTTGTAACCGTGGGCCTGCTCGATAAAGGAGAATTTGCAAATTCACTTACCCCGTTATCAACCGGCGGATATAAAATTTTCGGCGCAATTGGCAGCATAATTATGGCATTTGCAGGAACAATTGCTTTTATTTCTACAGCTAACGCCGGGATCTTGAGCGCGTCGCGTTTTCCCATGGCAATGGGTCGTGACCAGCTCTTGCCGGGATTCTTTACAAAGGTAAATAAACGATTTAATACCCCGCATTTCTCGATAATATTTACCGCGGGCTTCATGCTGACAGTCATACTTTTTTTGGACCTTGAAAACCTTATCAAAGTGGCTTCGACAATGAAAATTATACTGTTTATATTCGTGCTTCTGGCCTGTATTATTATGAGGGAATCAAGAATCTTAAATTATAAACCGGCGTTTGTTTCTCCGCTATATCCCTGGCTGCAGATAGCCGGACTTATTGCTTATGGCTTTTTCTTGTATGAAATGGGCAGTGTTGCGCTTTTAACAGGAGGTGGATTTATTCTTTTAAGCATTTTATGGTATAAATTTTATATTCGCGGAAAAGCTGTGCGTAAGTCTGCCCTGGTTCACATTGTTGAGCGTGTTATTGCCAGGGAAATAGCCGGTGATTCATTAAGTGATGAGTTACATGAAATTTTGAAAGAGCGTGATGATATAATTGAAGATAGGTTCGATAAACTGGTAAAAAGATGCGAAATAATTGATATTGGCAGACGAATTGCGTTGAAAGAATTTTTTACAATTGCTGCCGACAAAATTGCCCGGCGATTGGACATTAACCCTAAACAACTGCTTGACTGTTTTATTGCCCGCGAGAAAGAATCAACAACAGAGGTGCGGCCGGGACTGGCAATTCCCCATATAACTGTTGACGGTGAACATAAGTTCGAATTGGTGATAGCAAGATGCGAGTCCGGCATTAATTTTACGCAAGACCTGCCTCCGGTTTATGCTTTTTTTGTATTGGTTGGTTCGCGCGACGAAAGAAACTTTCATTTGCGCGCCCTATCAGCAATTGCCCAAATTGCCCAGAGTACGGATTTCGACAAAGAGTGGCTGCGGGCCAAAAACACCGATGAACTGCGCGATATTATACTTCTTGCCCGAAGGCGCCGGGAAAAAGGTGTGTAAGGAGGAATGTATGCAAACCGGAATGTTCATTAATAAATTAAACGAAGTTTTTAAGCAGCAATTAAAGAAAGATGAGTCTTTGGATCCCTATCAGGAGGGGATTAAACTGGCTGAAGAACAAATAACCAGTCAACGCGCCTATAAAAAACTCAAGGAATTGATAAAGCTTTCCAATAAATTGTACCGTTTGCGATTTCTCGCGCCAAAGTGCCCCTTTTTTTAAGATTAAAGGTGTTCCTTAACATAAAATGAAACGAAATAAGCTTATAATTATTTTTATATTATTTATTTGGTTTACTATTGCCATTTGCCGGGATTCTTATGCCGACAGTAAACTCGGTTTTTTTATTGACGGAAAAACTATGGCGATAGAAAAGTTTCATGATGTTTCCGGCAAAGAATGTAACAGCCCCGCCAAAAAAGCCGGTCTTAAAATAGGCGATATAATTAAAGAAGTAAACGGTGTAATGGTTATAAACTTTTCGGACTTTGATAATGTCATGAAAGGAATTCTGCCTGATAAGATAATTCCGGTAAAAATTGAGAGGAAGGGAAGAGAGAAAACATATAAAGTAAAAACCGTGAAAAACTTTACCCCCGAGGTAGGATTTGTTCTGGATAGTTTAGCAAAGGGTGAAAGGATTTCATTGGCTGTTATAATCGCTAAAGTATCAAATGCAATTATCTTGCCGCCCAATGTTAATTTGGATGAATGGAAGAAGGGCATTGTTTCACAATTAGAATATGGTTTCGAATCTACCTATGTGCAATGTAGAGATGTGTATAATAATTTTTCCTTAGTGGATAGAAATAAAATAAGAAAAATCCTGGACGAATTGGATTTTCAAACTACTGATTATGTATCGAACGCAACAAGAATTAGGATAGGAGAATTAACCGGCGCTACACATCTATTGATAGTAGAGTTTAACCGTTTCCCCCGGACCTATAGGGATTATATGGACATAATTTCAAAAAAATTGATTGACATAAGAACCGGAGAGGTTTTAACAAGCATTAGTGTAAATCAACATTACAGTTCTGGCGGACGTATCCAAAAGGTTGAATAAATATAGTACTCTGTGAAATAGATAAAATATGTGTAGTTTACTGATTCGTGTAGTCGATATACTATTAAACAATGACTATGGTGTCCCCCGAACTTATTATGAATCAAAAGATGAAAATTAATAAAGCAATAATAGGGCCAATGGTTGCTCTTCTGGCCGTGATTGTTTTCGTTACCGGGTGTAACCAAGACTTACTTCAGAAGAATCCGGTATTTATCCTTCATCCGGGTGATTTGCTCTTCCAGGATCTTGACTGCGGGCCTTTTTGCGACGCAATCGAAAAAGTCACAACAGGATATAAAAGGGCAAATTTGTCACATATTGGTATTGTTGCCGACGGCGATCATGGCAATGTTGTCGTGATTGAAGCCCTGCTTACCGGTGTAGAAGTTACACCGATTGATACTTTTCTCGATCGCAGCCACGATACAAACGGCCGGCCAAAAGTCTTGGTAGGGCGGCTAATTCCAAAGCATCGCTGCCTGATACCTTTTGTCCTCAGGGAAGCGCTTGCGCTTAAGGGGAAGCCTTACGATAAGCTATTCGGCATCGACAACGATGCTTATTATTGCTCAGAGTTGGTCTACCATTGCTTTTTGAAAGCCAACAACGGCAAGCCGATTTTTGAATTACAACCAATGACATTTATGGATCCCAAAACGGGAAAAACTTTTCCTGTCTGGAAGGAATACTTTGAACAACTAAAGGCGCCGATTCCGCAAGGTAATTTGGGTATAAACCCCGGCGATATTTCCCGTTCACATATTTTAACTATCATTCATGCTTATGGCGCCCCAAGCAGCCGGGAACTGGAAAAAAGACAAAAATAATATCAATATACCCGTAGTAGGGACAGGTTTGTAACCTGTCCTTTTTGTTTCCGGGTAATTATTAAGCCACCAGACAGAAATGTCTTGATAATATGTCGCAAAAAGTATATACTTTTTGCGACACCAAAAACGGAGAATATAAAGTAACGAGGGCTGTCTCCCCAAGGGGACAGGCTAGGTAGTTGTAATTAGGTGTCAATAAAAAGGTTAAAGTTTCGATTTTTAAAAAGGGTGTTCCCTTAAGGCACGGCCCCCATTTCCAGCCCCCATTTCGGCCCTAAAATTAAATAAAATAGGATAGAAAAATGCAAAAGAATAAACAGAAGCCAATGCCCTGGATTGCTTTTAAAATAATATTTTTGATCATGAATATCAAAAAGAAATTTAGAAATATTGATGAAGAGATCAGTTTAGCGGGAATACAGAGGGGGGATTATATTCTGGATTTTGGCTGTGGATTTGGATTTAACACATTTCCTGCGGCACAACAAGCCGGATATAATGGTAAAGTTTTTGCGGTAGATATTAATCCGCGTGCAATTAAGATGGTCAAAGAAAAAAGCAAAAATAACAACCTTAAAAACATTGAAGTTATCCTTTCCGATTGCGATACAGACCTTGAGGATAAAAAGATCGATATTGTTTATTTACACAATACATTACCCCTCATAAAAGACAAACAGCGAGTTTTGGATGAAATAAACCGTGTTTTGAAAGTTGGCGGAAAATTATCTTATATGAGCAGGGCTTTTTCACGTATTGCCGGGAAGGATTCAATGAATGGTGAAAGATTGAAAAATAATTTGGAAGCTGACAATAAGTTTAAGCTGGTCAAAGAAAAAAATGGGCATTTAATATTTGAAAAATTAGAAAAGAAAGATGTATAATAAAATGTTATAGCTACTTTGCTTTGTAAAATTGCTAAGCTTAAGTGTCAGAGTTTAAAAAACAAAAAGGAGAAAGGAATTATGGTGGATAATGTGCCTCGAAAAAAACGTAGTATGTTTGTGAGAATTTTAGTATCACTTCTTTGGCTTATCCCCATCGTTATAGTTACTAATATTCTTATTGGTACTATTGTGGGTGGTATTGCCGGAGCTCAACTTTCACTTGTTGGTAGTACAGTTAGTGATTCATCGTCAGCCGGCTATACTGCGGGGAAAAATGCGTCTATAGAATTTTTTCAAAAATATGGATTAATCACATTTGTCTGTCAATTTATTTTATGGATAACGCTATCTATAACCGGTAAATTACCTGGAACAAATAAATTTGTTAAATAATATAGACCGGGTTTGGGCGGACAGCCATTTTTAATCTTAGGCAAACGAAGTATACCCAATCAAAACAGAAAATATGAGGGGTGATTGTCTATGCAGGAGACAGAAAGAAAAAAACAGCAATTAGAACAAAATAAACGGCTTGAGAAGAATCTGTCCAGGATCAAGAATAAGTTAATGGTTATCAGTGGAAAGGGCGGGGTTGGTAAAACCACTGTGGCGGTTAATATAGCATATGGGCTGGCTATTAAAGGGAATAAGGTGGGCATTTTGGATGTAGATATTCATGGCCCCAACATTGCCAAGATGTTAGGCATTGAAGGCAAAGAAATTACAGGTTCTGATTTAGGAATAGAGCCTGTCGGAGTTTTGCCGGGTTTGAAAGCAGTAAGCCTTGCTTTAATCGGGGAGAATAGAGACCAACCGATTATATGGCGTGGGCCTCTTAAGATGCTGACCATAAAACAGTTTTTAAGTGATGTAAATTGGGGTATGCTTGACTATTTGATTATAGATTCACCTCCCGGCACGGGTGATGAACCGTTGAGTATTTGCCAGCTTATTCCGGATATAAATGGCGCTGTTGTTGTTACAACCCCTCAGGATGTGGCGGTCTTAGATGCCAGGAAAAGTGTTTTATTTGCAAAGGAATTAAATGTAACGGTTGTTGGGATAATCGAAAATATGAGCTCATTTTTATGTCCCCATTGCAGGAAAGAAATAGATTTGTTTGGAACAGGGGGCGGGGAGAAAGCCGCTTATGACCTGAAAGTGCCGTTTCTGGGCAGGATTCCTGTTGAGCCTGAGATAATAAAGTTTGGAGATTCAGGCAGGCCGTTTATAGAATTTAAGAAAGATACGGAAGGTGCTAAAATTATGACTGAGATAATAAATAAAATTACAAATAACCTGAATAAAGATTAAGGGTTTATTGTGCCGGTTTTTAAACATATGATGAAAAAAGATCTTAAAAAATGGATAGAACGAGACGGTATAAAATTCCTAAAAGAAATCGGTGTTAAAAAAGACCAAAATTTATTGGATTTTGGCTGTGGTGAAGGCCATTACGCAATTCCTGCATCAAAAATAGCGGGCAAAAACGGCAGGGTATATGCCCTGGACAAAGATAAGAGTATTTTGGATAAACTAAAAGAGTTATTCAAGCGGAACAATATAGAAAATATTAGTCTAATAAACGGAAATTCAAAGATCCCTTTAGAGGGTAAGCTTGTTGATGTGGTTTTATGTTATGATGTTGTCCACTATATAAATAAAAAAGAAAGAGGAGCAGTCTATAAAGAGGTTCATGAGGTCTTAAAAGAAGAAGGACTTTTTTCTGTTTATCCCAAGCATCACAAAAAAGATCTCCCCTCAAATGAATTAGCTGATCTGGATTTAGAAGATATTATAAAAGAGATAGAGGGGTCAGGTTTTGCTCTCAAACATAAATTTTTTAAAACCCTTTTACATGATGAGTATTACAATGAAGGTTGGATATTAAATTTTAGGAAGCGCTGAGATGTTCTGTATTTTTAAATTTTGTCCTTTATGCAAGTATCCGTTACGCCGGGGTGAAGTAGACGGCCGAAAGAGGTTGGTTTGTCAAAAGTGTGGCTGGGTAGATTATAAAAATCCATTACCGGTTGCGGTTTGCGCAGCAATGAATAAAAAGGATAAAATACTTATAGCTAAAAGGAACCTTGAGCCCGGCAAGGGCAGGTGGGCTTTACCCGGCGGATTTGTGGAATGGGATGAAGATCCTGAAACCACCTGCTTGAGGGAGTTAAAGGAAGAAACAGGGATAGATGGAGAAATTACAAGGTTAACAGGAGTTTATATTCAAAAGAGCAGGGAATATGGAAGCTTGCTGGTAATTGGCTATGCGGTTAGTGTATTGCATGAGGATATTTCTATAAATAGCGAGGTGAAAGAAGCAAAATTTGCAGGCCGGAAAGCCATTCCTTATGTCCCTTTTTTAACTCACAGAAAGATCATTGAAGAGGTGTATAAAAAAATATAAAGCAAGTATAGCTAATTTTCGGATAGTTTATGATAAAACAGGAGAAAATTTTTCAGGAGGTGCTAAAATGCCCTGGGTTGATATAGAAAAATGCACTGGCTGCAGAATTTGTGTAGAGAAGTGCCCCATAGACGCAATTTCAGTGAAGGATGAAAAAGCAAAAATAAATATGGATGAATGTATTCATTGTGGTACCTGCCACAGTGTGTGT
The DNA here is from genome assembly GCA_034717435.1 of Candidatus Omnitrophota bacterium. Taxonomy (NCBI): domain Bacteria; kingdom Pseudomonadati; phylum Candidatus Omnitrophota; species Candidatus Omnitrophota bacterium. The sequence continues at coordinate 17,923 of JAYELI010000051.1, read as the reverse complement.
CCGCAAGGTGCAGTGAAACACGATAGTGAAAAAATACCCGAGAATGTAAAAGCTAATCTAGAGATGACAAAGAGATGTATGGAAGATTGCGCAAAATACCTTGGCGGGAATCCGGCAGAAAAAGATAAATGCTTAAAAAGGATGAAAAAGTATTTCAATAAAGAAAAGGTTATTGCAGAAAAGACCTTGGAGGAGCTCGAGAAGTTGAAGTAACGAAGAAAGGATTAGTTAAAAATGGAAATTTTTAAATGGAAAGAGCAGGTTGAGAAAGAACGCAGGGAAAAGGACGAATTTTTTATCGTTGATCCTAACTCACCAATACCGCTTGAAAACCGTTTTAAATTTGAAGGGCTTAACTATTATTCTTTAAATCAAAGCTACCGGTTTGAGCTCGGCCTTCACGAACACAACGAAAAAAAGACGTTGAATGTAGAGGATACTCGGGGTGAAATACGAAAGTTTGTCAGATGGGGAGAATTTCGTTTCAAAATTGATGATAAAGAATGTGCGATCCAGGCTTATAAGGTTGATGCTGATAATCAGCGGTTATTTGTTCCTTTTCGGGATAAGACATCCGGTAAAGAAACTTATGGAGCGGGGCGTTATCTTGATCTTCTGCCGGAAGGGGATGTTAATCGTAACGAAAAATGGGCTCTTGATTTCAACAGGGCCTACAACCCGTTTTGTGCTTATAATGAGGATTACGTTTGTCCTTTAGTACCGCCGGAAAACTGGCTTGATGTAGAGATACAAGCTGGTGAAAAAAACTCATCTTAGGTTACTTTTTTTCTTCTTTAACTTTATTTTCAACTTCTTTATCTTTTGCCTCTTTGGCTTTAGTCTCAACCTGCTTGGCTTTTGCTTCAGCCTCAGCCTTGCTTTTTGCTTCAGCCTCAGCCTTGGCCTTATTCACAGAGGTCTTCCAGCATTTCTTACCGCAAAAATATCTGCCGTTTCTATAATACCAGGATTTTTGACTTAAGGGTTTGTTGCATTGTGAACAATTATTTGGCTTTTCTATTTTGGGAGGAGCCTGCTTTTTTTCTTTTTCCTCCGGTTTTGTCTCGGGTTGTTTTTCTTGTTTGGTTTTTTCCTGCGGAGCCGGCTTTTGTTCTTCCGGCTTTGTCTCCGGCTTTGTTTCGGGTTTTTGTTCTTTCTCGGGTTCTTTGTCTGGAATAGTCTTTTGTTCTTCGGCCATTTTGTATCCTCCATGAGTATGAAGATTGATGAAAAAGTCCTTTAAGACGCTAATTTACGCTAATTAGCGGTAATTAGCGAGTAAGATTAGCGTTAAAGAATAGTTTTTCAGAAACCTCGTATGTTTTGCTTGACTTAAAACACCCCTCATTATATAATCAGCCTCGGTGAAAGTCAAGAAAACTTAACAAAACAGGGGAATTGGCGATGATTAAGCGGTATACCCTTCCTAATATGGGTAAAATATGGGAAGAAGATAATAAGTTCAGGAAATGGTTAGAGGTAGAGATTTTAGCTGTTGAGGCCTTGGCGGAAAGCGGCAAGATACCCCGCAAGGATGCCGTTATTATAAAAAAGAAGGCAAGATTTAATATCGGCCGCATTCGCAAGATCGAGAAAAAAGTCAGGCATGAAACAATTGCTTTTTTGACTAATGTTGCCGAATACGTAGGGCCGTCGGCAAGGTACCTTCACTATGGTCTTACCTCTTACGATGCCTTGGATACTGCCCAGGCAGTACAGATGAAGGAGGCGGGAGATATTATCATTGAAGATATAAAACGGCTTATTCTTGCTTTAAGGTCAAAGGCCAGAAAATATAAACAATTAGTTTGTGTTGGAAGAAGCCACGGAATACACGCTGAACCCACCACCTTTGGCCTCAAGGTGGCCCTTTTCGCTGTAGAGATGGAGAGGAACCTGGAGAGGATGAAGAGGGCAAGAGAGGTTATAAGTGTCGGCAAGGTTTCCGGTGCCGTAGGCACATTCGCAAACGTAGATCCGTCTGTCGAGGCATATGTCTGTAAGAAATTAGGACTGAAGCCGTCCGTCCTTTCTACCCAGGTCGTCTCAAGGGACAGGATCGCCGAATTTCTTTCTACCATAGCTATTATTGCCGGAACACTGGAAAGGCTTGCTACTGAAATAAGGTCCTTACAGAGGACAGAGATCCGGGAAGCTGAAGAGCCCTTTTCCAGCGGCCAGAAAGGCTCTTCTGCCATGCCCCACAAAAGAAACCCGATCATTTCAGAAAGGATATGCGGTCTGGCCAGGGTCTTAAGAGGAAATATGATTGTGGGGGTTGAAAATATTACCCTCTGGAACGAGCGGGACATTTCGCATTCTTCTGCAGAAAGAGTAGTCTTGCCCGACAGCACGATTATCCTGGATTATATCTTGAACAAAGCAATAGACATAGTAAAGGGCCTTACGGTTTACCCTGAAAATATGCGGCAGAATCTTGAGCGGACAAAAGGCCTGGTGTTTTCCGAGCGGCTGATGCTTGAGTTGATCAAAAAAGGCCTTTCAAGAGAAAATGCTTATCGGATTATTCAGCGTAACGCAATGAAAACATGGAAGGAAGAAAAAGAAAAGGATTATAAGGAGCAGCTCCTTTCAGATAAAGAGCTTAGCCGGTATTTAGAACCAGGGGAAGTTTCCGCCTGCTTCGATTTATCCTATCACACCAAAAATATTGATTGGATGTATAAAAAATTAAAGATTTAAAAAAAGCGAAAGAAGATAACAAAATGGAAAAAGGTAAAAAAATATACGAAGGTAAAGCCAAGATACTCTACGAGACCGCAGAGCCTACCCAGCTTATCCAGTCATTTAAAGACGACGCCACCGCCTTTGATGCTACAAAGAAGGGTAGTATTACAGATAAAGGCCTTTGTAATAATAAAATCTCAACAGCTGTATTTAAATTTTTAGAGGTGGAGGGAGTAGAAACCCATTTTGTCGAGTTGTTGAATGACAGGGAAATGCTGGTTAAAAAAGTGGAGATTTTACCGATAGAGGTTACTATCCGCAATCGAGTGGCCGGTGGAATGGCCAAGCTATTAGGGATAGAAGAAGGCAGGGCGTTACAAGAACCAGTCCTGGAATATCACTATAAAGATGATAGTTTACACGATCCCTTAATTAACGAATATCATATCGCGGCTATAAATCTGGCCAGCCCGGAGGAACTCTCCCGGATACAGGATATGACTTTTAAAATAAACAGATTATTGATAGATTATTTCAGCAGGATTGACCTGGAGCTGGTTGATTTTAAGCTTGAATTTGGCAGATTTCAGGGAAGGGTTATCTTAGCTGATGAGATTTCTCCGGATACCTGTAGATTGTGGGATAAAGAAACCGGGAAAAAAATGGACAAGGATAGATTCAGAAGAGACCTTGGCCAGATTGAAGAGACCTATCAGGAAGTTATGAAGCGGGTTCTGAAAAATTGTTAAACCAGAAAATTACAATGAAAATTTTGGAACGCAGATCTGCGAGAATCTGCGTTAAAAATACTTTTTAGCTAAATCAAAAAATGCCCACCTTAACCTATAAAAAGGCCGGAGTTGATATCGATAAAGCAAACCTTTTTGTCGATAAATTAAGCAAAATAGTTAAATCTACTGAACGAAAAGGGGTCTTAGGCCGGATAGGTTCATTTGGGGGATTCTTTGAAATCTCCAAAACATATAAAAATCCGGTTTTAGTATCTTCTTCCGATGGTGTAGGTACAAAATTAAAACTTGCCTTCCTGACGAATAAACATGATACAGTAGGTATTGATCTGGTGGCAATGAATGTTGATGACTGTCTTTGCTGCGGGGCTGAGCCGTTATTTTTTTTGGATTATATAGCCACCGGTAGAATCGATCAGTCCGTCTTACTTGATGTAGTAAAAGGTATAGCCAGAGGATGTAAGGATGCCGGTTGCGCATTGCTCGGCGGAGAAACCGCAGAGATGCCTGATTTTTATAAAGCCGGGGAGTATGACCTTTCGGGTTTTTGTGTCGGCATTGTTGAAAAAGGGCAGATAATCGATGGCTCTAAGATAAAAATGGGCGATAAGGTTATTGGCCTGGCGTCTTCAGGCCTGCATTCTAACGGGTATTCCCTGGTAAGAAAACTTTTTTCGAAAAAAGAGCTTAAAAACAATTCAAATGAATTTTTAAGACCTACCAGAATTTACACCAAACCCGTGCTTTCTCTTGTGAAGAGCAAAGATTACCGGACGTCTTTAACCGGAATAGTCCATATAACCGGAGGAGGATTTATAGATAACATCCCCCGGGTTATACCGCGTGGTTTAGGTGTTGAGGTCTATAAAAACAGCTGGCAGATACCAGCCGTATTTTTAGAAATAAAACAGCGCGCAGGCCTCGATATGCATCAGATGTTTCGGACATTCAATATGGGCGTTGGAATGGCGTTGATCGTAAGGAGTAAGGATGCCGGGCACACGGTAAAGCACCTTAGGAAAAGGTTTAAATTAGCTTGCCGGGTTATTGGAAAAATAGTGAGAGGAAATAAGGAAGTAAAGATATCATGAATGTTCTGGTGGTGGGTTCAGGCGGAAGGGAACATGCCCTGGTCTGGAAGATAAGCCGGAGCCCTAAGGTTGATAAGATATATTGCGCCCCGGGAAATGCCGGAATAGCTGAAATTGCTGAATGTGTAAATATTCAACCCGGCGATATACAAAAACTGGCTGATTTTGCTTTTGCCAACAGAATAGCTTTGACCGTGGTTGGCCCGGAGATTCCTTTGGTTGAAGGTATAGTTGACTTTTTCCAATCCAAAGGACTTAAAATATTTGGCCCTGTTCAAAAAGCAGCGCTTTTAGAGGCAAGCAAAGTCTTTAGTAAAGAAATGATGATTAAATACAATGTGCCTACCGCTAAAGCCGAGATCTTTACCGACAACAATGCCGCAAAGAATTTTCTCCGCGTAACGGATCCTCCATTAGTGATTAAGGCGGATGGATTAGCTGCCGGCAAAGGAGTAATGGTGGCGGCAACCACAAAAGAGGCAGAAAAAGCGATTGGTATTATTATGGAGGAAAAACAGTTCGGAGAAAGCGGAAATCGGATAATCATTGAGGAGTGTTTGAAGGGAGAAGAGGTTTCTTTCATAGTTTTTACAGATGGAGAGAATATTGTCCCAATGGTTACTTCGCAGGACCATAAAAGGGTATACGACGGCGGCAAAGGAAGCAATACCGGAGGCATGGGGGCTTATTCGCCGGCTCCGGTTATAAATGAAAATCTTTCCGGGAAAATTATCGATGAAATAATCAGGCCGATTATTTCAGGACTGGCCGCTGAAGGAATAAGATATAAAGGCGTGCTTTATGCCGGTTTGATGATTACCGATCAAGGCCCGAAGGTTTTGGAGTTTAATGTCCGCTATGGCGATCCAGAGACTCAGGTGATAATGCCTTGCTTAAAGGAAGACCTGGTGGACCTGATGAATGATGTTATAGATAATAAACTTTCACCCAGACAGTTAAGCTGGGAAGACAGGTCATGCGTTTGTGTAACTTGTGCTTCGGGAGGATATCCGGGAAAATATGAAAAAGGTAAGTTAATCTCAGGTTTAGAAGAACTCCGGGATTTAAAAGATATTATGGTATTTCATGCCGGGACAAAAAAACAGGAAGAAAAGGTTGTAACTAATGGCGGCCGGGTGCTCGGCGTTACTGCCTTAGGGAAAGATATAGCACAGGCTGCTAAGCGGGTGTATCAAGCAGTGGAAAAGATTGACTTTGAAGGAATGCACTATCGCAAGGATATCGGCTTGCGGGCGATTGAGAAGAGTGCTATTAAAAAGTAATACACAAAGTTATGGGCTTTGAGCTGTGAGCTATGAACTATGAGCTATGAGCTGAACCCATAGCTCGCAGCCCAATAGGAGTGAGGAATAATATGAGAAAACCGGTTGTAGCTGTACTCATGGGCAGTAAGTCGGATTCAGAAGTAGTAAAAGAATGTCTGGATATCCTGAAAGATTTTGGGATCAGCTATGAATCCATGGTCTGCTCTGCTCACCGGATGCCCGAAAAGACCAGGATGTTTGCAAAAAATGCCAGCCGGAACGGGATAAAGGTTATTATTGCCTGCGCAGGCAAGGCAGCTCATCTGGCCGGTGTGGTAGCCAGCCAGACAACCTTGCCGGTTATCGGCGTACCGATAAAGAGCAAGGTGTTAAAAGGAATAGATTCCTTTCTTTCGACGTTACAGATGCCTGCCGGTGTACCGGTTGCTGCCATGTCTATCGGCAAGTCCGGCGCTAAAAACGCAGCTCTTCTTGCCGCGCAGATTTTAGCGATTACCGATTCGGGGCTTAGGAAAAAACTTATTTTGTACAAGAAAAAATTGGCTGAGCTCACAACTTAATACGCAATAAGTAAAATGCTTTCTACCAAAGTCATAAAAGTCAGTTCTGTTTATCCGGAACCCAAAACCATCAAACAAGCCGCCGGGATACTTTTAAACGGCGGCTTGGTTGCTTTTCCCACAGAAACTGTTTATGGCGTAGGAGCCAGTTTTTTGAATAAACAAGCCATAGAAAAGATATATCAGATTAAAAAAAGAAAAAAGGATAAACCGATTCCTATTCTTGTCGGGGAGATGAGGATTTTAGATGATTTTGTTTCTGTTCTACCGCGGATAGGCTGGAAATTGATCAATAGGTTCTGGCCCGGCCCGCTGACCCTGATTTTAAAAGGAAAAAATGGAGATAAGATCGGTTTTAGAATGCCCTCTAATAGGATTTCCCAGGAACTTTTGTCTATGGCCAATGTTCCGATAGCTGTCTCCAGCGCTAATATATCCGGTAGTCCCTCGCCCACTACGGCTGAGGAGGTCTTAAAAGACCTGAACGGATCGATAGACATGCTAATAGATGGAGGACCTACTTCAATAAAGGTGGAGTCTACGGTGGTTGATCTTACTACTTTCCCGCTGACCATACTGCGGGAGGGAGCGTTATCTAAGGAGCTGATTTTTAAATTTAAAAAGATTATTTTTGTCTGCACCGGAAATATCTGCCGCAGCCCTATGGCCGAGGGACTGCTTCGAAATAAAATAAAACAGCTCGGAAAGAACAAATTAATAGAGATAATCTCAGTCGGGGTATCGGCGCCTTTAGGAATGCAGGCAAGCAGAAATGCCGTTGAAGTGATGAAACAAGAAGGTATTGACATCTCAGGGCATAAATCCAGGCCCCTGGACACATTCCTTATTAAAGATGCGGATTTGATATTTGTTATGGAACCTAAACATAAAGAGGTGGTTCTGGCAAATGTTCCCCAGGCAGCTTCTAAGGTCCATCTTTTGGATATTAGTGACCCGATCGGCGGAGAAATGGAAGCCTATCGTCAGACGCTGAATAGCTTGAAGGACAGATTAACAAAGATATTAAAATTATTGGAGATCGACTAAGATGAGGATTATTATTGGTTCTGACCATGCTGGTTACAGGTTGAAAGAACAAATAAAAAAATCTTTATTAAAAACCAAACACAAAGTTATTGACGCGGGTACCGGAGATTTAGAGTCCTGCGACTATCCGGAATACGGAGTTAAGGCAGCCCGGGCTGTCTCATTAAAAAAAGTTGACCGGGGAATATTGATCTGCGGCACAGGAATAGGCATGTCAATGGTCGCCAATAAATTACCCGGTATAAGGGCTGCCCTTTGCCATAATATGAAGGGAGCCTGTTTAAGCCGTGAGCATAACAATGCCAATATACTGGTGTTAGCTGCAAGATTTACCAGCAAAGATTTAGCTGTCCGGATTACCATGCTCTGGCTTAAAACGGGATTTCACGGCGGGCGCCACCGCCGAAGATTAAAAAAGTTAACTGCCATCGAGAAAAGTAAAAATACCTGG
>JAYELI010000051.1:0-9951 GCA_034717435.1 Candidatus Omnitrophota bacterium | reverse complement strand
CGTCCCTCGTCCCTCGGAACATGAATTTGGTGATATAGAAAGGGAGGTAAAAGTGGAACACTTGGAACATCTCTGGAAAGTCGATCCTGAAATTTATAAAATTATTTATCAAGAAACCCGGCGCCAACATTCCAATCTTGAACTTATCGCCAGCGAAAACTTTGTTGATTTAGCTGTGCTGGAGGCGCAGGGATCAGTGCTTACCAATAAATATGCCGAGGGTTATCCCGATGCCCGGTGGTACAGTGGATGTGAGTTTGTCGATCAGGCCGAGAAGCTGGCTGTGGAGCGCGCCAAGAAAATATTCGGCGCTGAACACGTCAATGTCCAGCCGCATTCCGGCGCCCAGGCTAACATGGCTGTGCTTTATGCTGTGCTTAGGCCCGGGGATAAGATCTTGGCTATGAACCTGATCCACGGAGGACACCTTACCCATGGCCATCGCCACAATTTCTCAGGCAAATATTTTGAGGTAATTCCTTATGGCGTAAGCCCGCGGGATGAACGGATAGATTATGACCAGTTGATGGACCTGGCCAAAAAAAACAGGCCAAAATTGATTATAGTCGGAGCCAGCGCCTACCCGCGAATCATTGATTTTAAAGCTGTGCGCAAGGTTGCTGACCAGGTAGGCGCACTTGTGATGGCTGATATAGCTCATATTGCCGGCTTAATAGCAGCCGGGATTCATCCCAGTCCGGTCCCGCATAGCGAATTTGTTACCACTACTACCCATAAAACGCTGCGCGGTCCGAGGGCAGGAATGATTCTTTGCCAGGAGAGGTTTGCCAAAAAAATCGACGCAGCTATATTTCCCGGGATCCAGGGAGGCCCGTTGATGCATGTTATTGCTGCCAAGGCTGTAGCTTTAAAGCAGGTTATGCAGCCGGAATTTAAGGAGTATCAGAAAAAAGTAGTTTGCAACGCCGCGCTTTTAGCCGGAGGGCTGGCTGAAAAGGGATACAGGATAGTTTCAGGCGGAACCGACACCCATCTTTTTTTAGTGGATCTTAGCCCAAAAAACATTACCGGCAAGGATGCGGCTGATATCCTGGATAAAGCCAGAATCACTGTTAATAAAAACTTAATTCCCTTTGATAAGAAATCTCCCCTCCTGGCCAGCGGGATCCGTTTAGGGACTCCGGCGATTACCACCCGGGGGATGGGAGAAAACGAGATGCTTAAGATATCCGGGTTTATTGATAAGGTATTAAGTTCACCGGCCGATCAAAAAGTAATCCGGGATGTAAAAAAGGAAATGGAAGAGTTAGTGGAACAATTCCCGCTTTATCAATCCTTGAGAACCAAGATGAAACAAAGATTATGAAAAAGACCAGACCTTCCTGGGATGAATATTTTTTAGAGATTGCCGGGCTTTTGGCTAAGCGATCGACCTGTCTGCGCCGGGAGGTAGGAGCCCTGATAGTTAAAGATAAAAAAATATTAACAACCGGTTATAACGGTGCTCCGACAGCCATTGAACATTGCGATAGCGCAGGATGTTTAAGGGAAAAATTAAAAGTTCCTTCGGGAGAGCGCCACGAATTATGCCGGGGGCTTCATGCGGAACAAAACGCCCTTATTCAGGCAGCCCGTTATGGAGTTGATGTTTCCGGCGGCACCCTTTATTGCACCAATCACCCTTGTATTATCTGTGCCAAAATGCTGATTAACGCAGGAATAAAAAAGATCGTTGTTGCCTCCGGGTATCCTGACCAGATATCTGAGGACTTTCTTAAACAGGCTAAGATCGAAGTAATCAAAGCAAAATAATTTCCTTGACAACCCCCCATATATAGAGTATAATCACTATCGTAATACCATATCGTGTATATTTAAGGCCACAAGATGAAATGTCCATATTGTAAACACGAGGATGATAAGGTGGTGGATTCGCGGTCTTCCGGTGAAGGTTATGTCATCAGGCGGCGCAGAGAATGCTTGAAATGCGGGTATCGTTTTACGACCTATGAAAGGATAGAGCAGACACCATTGATGGTGATTAAGAAAGACGGACGGAAGGAGGAATTTAACCGCCATAAATTGTTGAATGGGGTCAAAAAGGCCTGCGAAAAAAGGCCTGTTGCAATGGAAATATTGGAAAAAGCAGTAGATGAAATAGAGCGAAAACTTGAGGAAAAATTTGAAGACGAGATAGCTTCAAATGCGATAGGCCGAATGGTAATGAGGAAACTATACAGCCTGGATGAAGTAGCCTACGTGAGATTTGCTTCTGTTTACCGCCAGTTTAAAGATGTGGATCAATTTATGGATGAAGTAAAGAAATTGCGCAAATAGAAAGGGGGGTGCCGTGGGACCAGAATCGATCTTAGAAAAAGACAGGGCCGGTCAGCAAACCACTGAGCAAACTTTGGAGTATGCCAGTAAGCGAGATGGAAGAATAGTCAAGTTTGATAAATCTAAAATCAGCCAGGCCATTTTTAAAGCTGCTCAGGCAGTAGGAGGGGAAGACAAAGAATTAGCCGATGAACTGGCCAGTGTGGTGGCCTTGTTTTTGCAAAAAAATTTCAACTCACGCATTCCTCAAATTGAAGAGATTCAAGACATAGTAGAAAAGGTTCTGATCGAGACCGGCCATGCCCAGACTGCCAAAATATACATTCTTTATCGAGACCAGCGGACCAGGAACAGGGAAAGTCTACGGGTAAGAAAACAGACCAAAGAACAGGCTGACTCTACCGATATGTTGTTACTGGTTGCTCCGCTAAGCAAAGACGAAATTTTATCGTGGGATAAGGTTAAAATTGCGCAGGCCCTGGTCAAGGAGGCATCTTTGTCCGAAAGGCTGGCCTATGAAATAGCAGCCAACGTGGAAAAGAAAATATTTAAAACCGGGATTGAGCAGATATCTACTGCTTTGATCAGAGAGTTAGTGGATAATGAACTTTTTGAAAGAGGTTTAGGCAGGAAGTTATCCCGGCAAACGATTATCGGCATGCCTTCTTTTGATCTTGATCAGTTGATCCTTTCTAAAAGCAATGAAAACAGCAATATTACTGCTAATAATCCTGAGGCGATTAATCTGTCTATAGCCGAGAATACCATCAAGCAATATATGCTCTCCAGGGTTTTCAGTGAGGATGTTTCCAGCGCCCATCTTAAAGGGATCATCCATATTCACGACCTGGGTTATCCGCGGGTTTACTGCAGTTCGCATTCCCTGGAATATCTGAAAAAGTATGGGCTCAAGCTCGAAAATTCAGAGATCGCCTCCTTTCCAGCCAAGCATGCCCGCACGCTCACCGGACACTTGAATACGTTTCTTGCTTCAATGCAGGCATATTATGCCGGTGCATTGGGAATCAGCTTTCTTAACATTTTCTATGCCCCGTATCTGACGGATTTGGATTATGAACAGATAAAACAGGAAGCACAATATTTGATCTTTTCCCTGTCCCAGTCAGCTTTTTCCCGGGGAGGCCAGGTATTATTTATTGATGCCAACATTCATTTAGGGATCCCTGATTATTTAAAGGATGTTGCGGCTATCGGACCTGAGGGGAAATACACCGGCAAGACTTATGGCGATTATGAAAAAGAAGCCCAGATTTTTGCTAAGGTGTTGATGGATGTCTGGCGCAAGGGCGACCGGGACGGGCACCCGTTTACCTTTCCTAAATTAGACCTTCATATTGATCAGAAGACATTCGAGGATCCGGAACAATATAAACTGTTTCAATATGCCTGTCAGATAGCCAGCGAAAACGGTTCTCCTTATTTTGTTTTTGATAAAGGCAATGAGGCAGTTTTGAGCCAGTGCTGCAGGCTTCGTCAAAAGATTAAAGATAAGCAGATGATCGAGCATCCTGAAAGCCTGCGTTTCTGCGGGTTTCAAAACATAACGATCAATCTTCCTCAAGCAGCTTTTCGCGCCGGAAAAGGAAATATTGATAAGGTCTATAAGGAAATAAGCCAGGCAATGGATTTTGCCTTTAAGGCTCACTATCAGAAGAAGGATTTTATCAAGAAAATGATGAGCGAGCCCGGAATGCCGATGTGGGAAGTGGGAAAAACCGCTAAAGACGGTCGTCCTTATGTTGATCTAGAAAAAGCCACCTATATAATCGGGGTTATTGGTTTAAATGAATGCGTTCAGTATTTAACCGGTAAAGAGCTTCATGAAGATGAGGACGCGTTTAAAACAGGGCTGAAGATTATTTCATTCATGAATTTTAAGACCAAAGAGGAAGAAAAACAAAGTAACCTGGAGTTTGCGCTTGAAGAATCACCGGCAGAAAGCGCTTCCCGCAGGCTTTCCAAGATAGACCTGAGGCAATTTCCTGAAGAGGCCGGCGGAGTTGTCAGGGGCGATGTCGAAAAAGATCTCTACTATTATACAAATTCAATTCACCTCCGGGCAGACGCACCAATAGATTTAATCACCCGAATTGAAAAACAGGCAAAGTTTCATCCCCTGATAGAGTCAGGCGCGATTATTCACGCCTTTGTCGGAGAACAAAGGCCGTCGGCAGAAGCTGTTTCGCAGCTGGTGAAAAAGGTTTTTAAAAATACCCCTGCTGCCCAGCTGGTCATTTCTCCGGAGTTTACTATCTGCAATAATTGCCATAAGATGAGCAAGGGGTTACTTGACAAATGCGCGCATTGCGGCGATAGCAACGTATATGGAATAACCAGAGTAGTGGGATACTACAGCAGGGTTGATAACTGGAACAGCTCCAAACTCGGCGAACTCGCCGACCGGCAAAAAGGAGAATATAAAGTCTGACCGGATACTTTTTGTAAAGGGAGAGACAGCTTTAATTTTAAAAAAAGGGGACAGCTTGCTGTATGAAATTGCAGACAGGACAACAGTGCCGGAGATAAAGGGGTTTATCAAAAGTACGCTGATAGACTGGGAGGGGAGGGTTGCCTCGATTATCTGGCTCGGGGGTTGTAATTTTAGATGCCCTTTTTGCTATGCAACTGAGTTAGTCTTAAATCCCGCCAAATTGCCAACCACTTCATTTGAAGAAGTAGAGCATTTTCTAAAAGAAAAAAAGGACTGGATCGACGGCCTGGTGATTTGCGGGGGAGAGCCGACTATTCATTCCGGCCTTCCGGAATTAATCCAGAAGTTTAAAAAAATTCCAGTAGCAATTAAGCTGGATACCAATGGAACAAACCCAGACATGCTTAAGTCCCTGCTTGAGGAGGAATTAATTGATTATGTGGCAATGGATTTAAAAGCGCCGCTGGATGCGCCGCAATATGACCGGCTGGCAGGGGTAAAGGTTGATCTGGAAAAGATTAAACAGAGCATCGATATTTTGATTAATGGTAAGATTGATTACGAATTCAGAACCACGGTTTGCCCCGCCTTTCTTGATAAGGATGATATTCTAAAAATGGCTCAATTGATTAACGGCGCTAATCGCTATGTGCTTCAAGAGTTCAAGCCGGGTGAGTGTTTTGATCCGGAAATGAACAAGCTTGATTCTTATCCGATTAGCGAATTAAAAACTATGGCTAAAGAGGCAAAGAAATTTGCAGCCAATACCTATGTCCGGGGAGAGAGCCGGGAAGAGATTGAATGAAAGAGGCATTGTATTATCAAAAACTGGAACAAGGAAAGGTTTGCTGTCTGCTTTGTCCGAGAAAATGTGTTATCGCTTCAGGTAAATATGGATTTTGCAGGGTAAGAAAAAATATAGATGGAAAACTTTTTTCTGAGAATTACGGCCGGGTTAGCTCAATAGCCCTGGATCCAATAGAAAAGAAACCGCTTTATCATTTTCATCCCGGGAAATCCATTCTTTCTTTAGGGACTAAAGGCTGTAATTTAAGCTGCCTGTTCTGTCAGAACTGGCAAATTTCCCAGGCTGATGATGTGGATACCAGGCCGATCAGCTTAGAAGAGATTATTAATCAGGCCAAAAAGGTAAATTCGTTCGGCATCGCCTATACATATAATGAACCCCTGACCTGGTATGAGTTTATTCTTCAGTCAGCCAGGTTTGCCGGGAAGAAAGGGCTGAAGAATGTTCTGGTGACCAATGGTTTCATAAACCAGGAGCCGCTAAAAGAACTGATACCTTACATAGATGCCTTGAATATCGATCTTAAATCCATTGATGATAATTTTTATGTTAAATATTGCGGAGGAACGCTGAAGCCGGTTTTAGAGACCATAAAAACAGCTTCCCGCTTTGCGCATCTGGAGCTTACCAACCTGATTATACCAACCTTAAATGATTCGCGGGAAAATTTTATAAAACTCAGGGATTGGATTTTTGAAAACCTGGGCCCCGGAGTGCCGCTTCACTTTTCAGGGTATTTCCCGTGTTATAAAATGGATATTCCGCCTACGCCGTTAAAAACGCTGGAAATGGCCAGAGAAATAGCCCTTGAAAAGCTGCGTTATGTTTACTTAGGTAATGTTTAACTTTCCGGGGGAGGCGTTAAATTGCTTTTAAGGCCGGCTTTTTTTCTTGCTTCGTTGAGCCACGAAAGGTAGATAAGAGATTTTTTTTGGTCCAGCACTTTTAACCGGTAGGTGTCGAGCTCGGTTTTAAGCTTTTCTTCATCTGCCGGTTCATTTTTTATCAGCCAGAGAACGGCGTAGCCATTGCGCATTTTGACCGGCATACTCAATTCTCCTTCTCTCAGGTCAAAGGCTGTTTTGCTAAATTCAAAGTTTTTTCCTATTTCCGGGATGTAGCCGGTTCTGGTAAAAAACCCGCTGTCTTTTACTTCCAAAGAAAGAGTTTCGCAGGCCTGCTTGAAATCAATACCTTCTTTTTGCATCGAGTGTCCTATTTTAGAGCGGTAATCCTCACTGCTGGTTTTACAAAGATCCCGGGATTTTACCTTGGTTAAGGACTGGTTGACTTTTTCTTTGGTTTCTTCAAAGCCGGGGATGTAAGATTCTTTTTTATCCTTAGGCCTGATGATATATACTCCTTTCGGGGTGGACATTGGATTGCTGATTTCGCCTATTTTTAAGGAAAACGCGTTGTCGCACAGCCGGGCTGACCAGCCGAAGATTGAAATAATGGCTGTTTTGACCGAAAGCCCTGTTTCTTTGGGGCCCAATGAATCTAAAACCTGAGGATTGTCAAATAACCGGTCAGAGATTTCATCTGCCTTTTGCCGGGCAAGGTCTTTTGCCTGCTCAGACGCCAGTTTTCTTTTTATTGTGTCTTTTACTTTTTTTAAAGGGGTATAGTTTTTTTCAGCCTCTTGATTATTCTTTTTTTCTTCCTGTTTTTCGTCCCCGGGCAGTTCAAATTCTTCCAGATTGTTGTTGTAGTATTTTTTTATTTCCTCTTCAGTAACAGCCGTTTTTTCTTTAAAGTCAGCGTAGCTAAATTCCAGATACTGCAGATTTACCTGCTCGGCTACCTTAAATTCCGCTGAATTTTTATTGTAGTGATCTTTTAACTGGTCTTCGGTCAATTCTGCCTCAGATTCAAAATCTTCATTTTTCACCATGAAGTAAAGAACCTTTGTTTTATCAAACTCTTTTTTATAGGCATCTTTTATTTCCTCTTCGCTAACGGTTATTTTACTTACGATGGAATTGCGCATTTTTTCAATAGACAGGGAATCTTTTATTTCTGTCTCAAAGACCCGGGGCGTGGTTCTAAATATAGCAGTTATTAAATAATCATATAAGGCCTTATTGAATTTACCGTCTTTTTGAAAAAAGGGATATTTTTTAATGGTTTCGATAACCTGTTCGTCGCTTACCGTGATATTTTGCTTTTTTATCTGGTTAAGAAGGATAAGCCGGTCCCAGGCTGCCTGCTCCAGGCCTAAATATTTTGCCACGCTGGAGAACTTATCGCCATAGAACATTATTGCCTGATTCCTGCAGGCATTGTAGCTGGCTGCATATTCCTTAAACGAGACCTTTCGGCTGAAAATAGTGCCGGCAAAAGCAGGGCCTTTTTGTTTTTTGCCACCGGTGATTGCAGTGCCCGCTCCCCATAAAGCAAAGGTTATTATTAATGCCCAGATTATCTGTTTAGTGAATTTTCTCATTGATTTTATTATCATCTGGATCTCCTGAACGCAAATAACAAAAATGTATTATAAGACACTTTAAAAAATTAAGCAAGTAAAATATAGCGGAAAAAAGGGAGGCTTGCATTTTTTAATGGATTATGATACATTTTAAATTGAAATGGCAAATAAAAATAAAATAGTAAAGATTAAACGCATAGGATTATTCGTTTTTCTTGCCGCCGTATTGAGTTCTGCCCCCGGTTGCGTAAAAAGGATTGTTACCATCGATTCTCAACCGTCCGGGGCAGAAGTATCTTTTGGCCGCAAAACCGTGGGGACAACTCCCTGCAATTTCGACTTTACTTTCTACGGTTCCTACCCCGTTAAATTGACCAAGGAAGGATACAAGGATTTTTATGCCGCTGCAAAATTAAAGCCCCCATTCTATGAATGGATACCTCTTGATTTTGTTTCAGAACTCTTGCTTCCGGTTCAATTTAAAGATGTCCATAGTTTTACATACCGGTTATTCCCCGAAGAGCCGTTTGAATTTGAAGAAGAATGAAGAAAATCGTAGTAAAGCCAACCGAAGAATTAAAAGGAGTTATAACCCTCCCGGGCGATAAATCTATCTCACATCGGGCGGTTATGATCGGTTCTATTGCCCGGGGTATAACCCGGGTCAGAAATTTTTTGGATAGCCAGGATTGCCGGAGGACGATAAATGCGTTCAGGATGCTGGGGATAAATATAAGAAAGGACAAAAACGAACTCATTGTCGAAGGCAGGGGGTTAAAAGGGCTTAGCAAGCCCAAAGGCCCGATTTACCTGGGAAATTCCGGGACATCGATCAGGCTGCTTAGCGGTATCCTTGCCGGCCAGAAATTTAGCTCCCGGCTTAGGGCAGATAGTTCTCTTTCTAAAAGGCCGATGAAGCGAATTATTGATCCGCTGAAACTTATGGGCGCTGAGATAAGATCAACCCCTGGCTTGCGCTCGGAATGTTATCCTCCTCTGGAAATTCAGGGCAGGGAACTCCGGTCAATAAAGTATAATACCAAGCTGGCCAGCGCCCAGGTTAAATCAGCTATTTTATTAGCCGGGCTTTTCGGCCGGGGATTGACTAAAGTTGGTGAGCCGGCTAAATCCCGGGACCATACTGAACGAATGTTAAAGTTTTTTGGGGCTGATATTTCTGTTAAAGATAAGACTGTTTCGCTGAGAAGCGGGGAGCTGAAAGGAAGATCGGTGGACATACCGGGAGATATTTCTTCGGCTGCCTTTTTTTTGGCAGCTGCCGGTTTAAATAAGGGTTCGTCGCTGAAGTTGTGTTCTGTCGGTTTAAATCCGACCAGGACAGCTATTCTGGATGTCTTAAGGCAAATGGGAGTGAGAATAAAGATCGTAAACAGGCACAGTAAAAATTTTGAGCCGCGGGGAGATGTCATAGTTAAAAAAGGAACCTTAAGAGGTATTAAGATCAGCGGCAGTATAATTCCCGG
Source organism: Candidatus Omnitrophota bacterium (assembly GCA_034717435.1). Classification (NCBI taxonomy): domain Bacteria; kingdom Pseudomonadati; phylum Candidatus Omnitrophota; species Candidatus Omnitrophota bacterium. Next base: position 481 of record JAYELI010000051.1, on the reverse strand, counting down.
GATCATTGACGAGATTCCGCTTGTTATGGTAATAGCCAGCCTGGCCAAAGGAAGAACTGTAATAGAAGATGCCGGAGAACTGCGGGTAAAGGAGACTGACCGGATTTCCTCAATGGTCTCTAATCTAAAAATACTGGGAGCAGATATTAAGGAAAGCAAAGACGGCGCTTTGATCCAGGGAGTCGACTGTTTATCCGGGGGCAGGGTCAAAAGCTTTGGAGACCATCGCACAGCGATGAGTATGGTTATCGCCGGCTTGAATGCCAAAGGCAAAACTGTTATCGAAAATACCGCCTGTATAGATACGTCCTTTCCCGGCTTTATGGATACCTTTAAAAAAATATCAAGCTGATAATAGGTGTCATCCTGAGGGAGCGTAAGCGTAGGTGTCATCCTGAGGGAGCGTAAGCGTAGGTGTCATCCTGAGGGAGCGTAAGCGTAGGTGTCATCCTGAGGGAGCGTAAGCGTAGGTGTCATCCTG
>JAYELI010000050.1 GCA_034717435.1 Candidatus Omnitrophota bacterium | reverse complement strand
CGAAGTCCAGTCTCTTTCATTCATTATTCTAATCGCGGCTGAGACATTATCGGTAAGGTCGGCGTCAATATTTATGCCCACTGTGGACATAAATGAATGAGCGTTTTCACTGGTATCAAGCTGCGCTGGGCCGTGGTTCCAGTTGGTGGTGTTGTCATCCAAGCCGTTCAAGTCATAAGTCGACTGAAGGACACTGCGCAGTGTAATGTCTCCGCTTATTTTTACATTCTGTACTTCGGCATAAGCAGGTGCCGCAACAAACGCCACCAGCGCCGCCATCATACAAAATATGGTTAATTTCCTCATTTATTTCCTCCTTAAAATACAATTTAAGTCTTTAAATTTATTTAATAACCGGCTTTTAATTCCGGAAATTATCTTCCTATATCTACACATCATTCTTGACAATTTTAAAGCTCTCTATTCTCCCCCCTTTCCGCTTTAGATTAAAATTATCGATGATGTTTCAACATAACCAGTTATATCATAGTAAAATTTTCCTGTCAAGGAAAAAATGCAAAAAATCTGGTACCCTCGGACAGGCTCGAACTGTCGACACCAGGTTTAGGAAACCTGTGCTCTATCCATACTGAGCTACGAGGGCAATTAAATTGCTAAATTGTTAAATGGCTAAACTGTTAAATTGTTAGTATTTAATCAACGAAAAAACCGGGTAGTCTTTAAGTTTCTCCCGGCCTTTTAAATCGGTAAGTTCAATCAAAAAGGTAAGCTCTACTATCTCGCCTTGAAGCTTATTGACCAGGTCAATAACTGCCCGAGCGGTTCCGCCGGTCGCTAACAGGTCATCGACTATCAAGACCCTGTCTTTGGGTTTGATTGCATCCCGGTGGACTTCTAAAGTGTCTGTGCCATATTCCAGGTCATACGTTACCTGATAGGTTTCGGCAGGCAGTTTGCCTTTTTTTCTGACCGGGATTATTGCGCATCCCAGCTTATGAGCCAAGGCACCGGCAATAATAAAACCGCGCGCCTCAATCGCCGCCAAACTGTCTATTTTCTTATCGATATATCTCGCCCCTAATTCATCAATAGCGATTTTAAAATGTTCTTTATCCTTGATCAAAGTAGTAATATCTCTGAACAAAATTCCTTTTTGAGGAAAATCAGGAATGCTTCTAATCAGGGTTTTTAAATCTTCCATATTTTTTTAGCCCTCTTGTTTTGTCTTGATCAGCGTCTTTAATTTTTGTATTGCCCCGACCTCGATCTGGCGTACTCTTTCTCTGGTCAATTTGAATTTTTTAGCTATTTGCTGCAGCGTGCGATAATCGCTGTCTCTTAACCCGAACCTTAAAGTTATTACCTCCCTTTCCCTTTTGCTCAGCACCTCCAGCAATTCTTCTATCCTTTCATGGCGCATTATTTCATCTACCCCGTCGGAGGGAGCAATCACGCTTTCATCCTGCACTAAATCTATCAATTGCACTGTTCCTTCCCTGCCCACCGGCGCGCTCAAAGAAGCTGGTTTGGTAATTATGTTTTTTATTTCCTTAATTTTTTTTAACGGCAGCTTCATTGTCTTGGATATTTCTTTCAGGGTAGGGCGGCGGCCAAGGGTTTGAGAAAGGCTGGCAGTAACCTTTTTCCATTTGGAAATAGTATCAATCATATAACCGGGAACGCGGATCATCTTCCCTTTGTTGGAAACAGCCCGGGTTATCGCTTGTTTGATCCACCAAGAGGCATAGGTAGAAAACCGATAACCTTTTTTGGCATTATATTTTTTAACTGCCTTTATCAACCCCAGGTTTCCTTCTTCAATTAAATCTGATAACGGCAGGCCTAAGTGGGTATATCTTTTGGCAATGTTAATTACTAAACGCAGATTAGATCTTATCATTTTTCGCTGGGCGGACTTATTTCCGGCCTTTGTCTTTTTGGCAAGATCTACTTCTTCCTCGGGAGTCAAAAGAGGAATTTTATCTATTTCTTCTAAATAAATACGCAAAGGCTCTTTATCGGCAGTCTGACTCTTTTCTAAAAACGAATCTTGTTTTTTCATTTTTTACCCAGTTTAAACTTTTTATGTATTGCCCGAACCGCTCTTTCGGCATCCTTTTCTTTTATAACACAAGATATCTTTATCTCGGAAGTAGAAATCATTTCTATATTAACGCCTGCATCGGCCAGAGCGCTAAACATACTGGCAGCCACTCCGGAATGACTGCGCATACCCAGGCCCACCACTGATACCTTGGCTATTTCTTTATCGCAGCTAATTCCCGCGGCCTTTATCCGGCGAGAGATAGACTTAACTACTTCCAACGTTTTGGTTAAGTCTGATTTCAATACCGTAAAAGAAACATCCGTGCCGCCGGCGCGATTAACAGAACGGCCTGCCTGCTTGATATTCTGAATAATCATATCTACGTTTATCCCGGCTGCGGCAACACGCTTAAAAATCCTTGCCGCCATACCCGGTTTATGAGGCACGTCCAGCACCGTGATCTTGGCCTCATTTTTATTATAAGTGACGCCTTTGACCAAAACATCTTCCATAGCCTTGACCTCCCTGGAAATCAAAGTTCCTTTTATAGATTTGAAGCTCGACCTGACGTGAATAGGAATATCGAATTTTTTGGCTACCATAATTGATCTCGCCTGAATTACCTGGGTCCCAAGCGAAGCCAGTTCCAGCATTTCCGAATAACTTATCTGCTTTATTTTTCTTGCATCGCGGACTACCCGGGGGTTAGCTGTGTATACCCCCTGGACATCAGTGTATATTTCACAATGTTTGGTGTTAAGCGTCTTTGCCAACGCTACAGCGGTCAGGTCCGATCCACCCCTGCCCAGGGTGGTTATCTCCTGTGAAAGATCCACACCTTGAAAACCGGCAATAATAACAATCTTATTCTGGCCAAGCGCCCTTTCTATCTTTGCGGTATTTATGCTTTGTATTCTTGCCTTGGAATGAGTGCTGTCAGTGATAATACCAACTTGAGCGCCGGTAAAAGAAACAGCCTGCTGCCTGAAAGAATGAATAGCTATGGCCAGCAATGCCACTGAAACCTGCTCACCCGTTGAAATCAACATATCCAGCTCACGCTCCGGAGGGTCAGTTGAAACTTGATGAGCTAATTCTGTTAAATCGTCAGTAGTATCGCCTAATGCCGAAAGCACCACCACCAACTGGTTGCCTGAAAGTTTGGTCTTAATTACACGCCGGGCGACTTGCTTTATTCGCTCAGCATCGGCTACTGAACTTCCGCCGTATTTTTGAATTATTAGCGCCATGGTTACCTTTTTTCGTTGCCTCTTTTCGCTTATGACCTTCTCTAAGTGTCCGTTATAAGATATTCTATTAATTTGTGTCCTTGCTTAAACTCAAACGAACTGTTTTTTGCTTCTTTTTCGCTAAAACTCTTTGAGTTGTCAGCGTTGATCCCCTTGCCGCAAAGAGCAAATGGCGGAGGGTCAGCCACGTGCGTCTTAAGACTCAACGGTGTAAGATGATCGGATAAAACCAAAACCCTGTAGTCTTCCCTGTCTCTAAAATTCTCCAGGATAGTCCCGACCACCAGCTTATCAAAATTTTCTATTGCGGTAATTTTAGCTCTGATATCACCGTTATGACCTGCTTCGTCCGGCGCCTCTACGTGGACGAAGGTAAAGTCTAAATTATCTAAAGAACTGATTGCAAACCTGGCTTTTGCCTGATAGTCTGTATCATAATAACCGGTTGCGCCGGGGACTTCAATAACCCTCAGCCCGATTGAACAGCCTATGCCTTTTATCAGATTTACCGCAGAAATAATCGAGCCGTCGACTCCGAATTTTTCTTTAAAACTAACCAGATTAGGCATAATTCCCTGGCCCCACAACCAGATCATGTTGGCCGGATTTTCACCTAAATCCATTCTTATCTGGTTGATTTCGTGGCGCTCCAGAACCTTTTTTGACTTCTCCATCAAGCAGTTAAGCATTTGCGCCCCTTTGCCTTTTGGTAAATTAGATGATATTTCCTGACTGCTGATATCATGGGGAGGCTTACACTTAGCGCTCAAATCATCAAAGCCCTGAACAGCTTTTATTACTGTCAGGTGACGATAGCTTACCCCCGGATAAAATCTTATCTGTTCATTGCCCAATTCTTTATCCAGGGCAGAGATCAAAATTTCCGCCTCTTTAGTGGTAATATGCCCGGCGCTGTAATCCACCATGGTATTCTGATAAGCAGTTACCAGGTTGCACCGAAACGCCAATTCATTAACCCCCAATTTAACCCCCATATACGCCGCTTCAAGCGGCCCCCGGCCGGTATAGTATTTAACCGGATCATAACCCAAAATCGAGAGATTGGCTACATCGCTGGCTGCTTTCATTCCTTTAGGAACAGTATAAACCAGACCTGTCCTGCCTTGCCGGCTGATAGAATCCATATTAGGAGTTTTTGCCGCTTCCAACGGCGTATGCCCGTTAAGCTTTTCCAAAGGAAAATCAGCCATTCCGTCTCCGACTAACACGATATACTTCATTATTCTCCTTCCAAGATTGCTAAATTGATATATTGCTAAATTGTTATATTGTCGCTTTAACAGTTTAACAATTTAACAGTTTAACAATCAAAAACCTATTTCTTTTACCACTGCTTCTAACTCTGCCGCTAAAACCGCAGGCTTATTAACGCTTTTAATCGCTCGATCCGGGTCTTTGAGGCCGTGACCGGTCAGGGTGCACACTATTTTAGCTGCTGCTTGATCAAAGTACCCTTGTTTCTTTAATTTGAAAATCCCGGCGATTGAAGCGGCTGAAGCAGGTTCTACAAAAATCCCTTCCCTGCCGGCCAGAAATTTATAGGCTTGAATTATTTCTTTATCGCTCACCATATCAATAAGTCCGGTTGATTCATCCCGGCTAAGTTCTGCCTTTTTCCAACTGGCAGGGTTGCCTATTTTTATAGCGGTAGCTAAAGTCTCGGGATTTTTTATTATTTCATTTCTTACTATCGGAGCAGCTCCCTCGGCTTGAAAACCAAGCATCTTAGGGAGTTTGTTTATTTTTCCTGCTTGTTTGTATTCTTTATAGCCTTTCCAATAAGCAGTGATATTGCCGGCATTCCCTACCGGAATTGCGTGATAATCCGGTGAAAAACCTCCAAGCTGTTCGGATATTTCAAAAGCAGCTGTTTTCTGGCCTTCAATCCGATGAGGGTTTATCGAATTTACCAACCTTATCGGAAATTTGGCTGTTATCTCTCTGGCTAACCTGAGGGCATCGTCAAAATTACCCTTGATTGCAATAACCTTTGCCCCGTGAATCAAGGCCTGGGAAAGCTTACCCAGGGCTATGGCGCCTTCGGGAATAAGAACCACGCACTTAAGCTTAGCCCGAGCTGCATAAGCAGCCGCTGAAGCCGAGGTATTTCCGGTAGAGGCGCACATTACTGCAATAACCTTCTCCTCCAGGGCCTTGGAAACTGCTACTGTCATACCCCGGTCTTTAAAAGAACCCGTAGGGTTTAACCCTTCATATTTCAGATAAACCTTTATATTTCTGCCTAATTGTCTGCTTACAGCCGGTGCATAAATTAAAGGGGTATTACCTTCATTTAAACTAACAACCGGTGTTTTATCTGTTACCGGTAAAAAGTCTCTATATTCTTCAATTACTCCATTCCACATTCGTCACTCCTCCAGCAACCGCAAACCGTAACCTGCAAATCGTAAACCAATTAGTACTTATAATTGTTTTTACTCTTCGATCCTGACCACCACAGCTTTCTCTTTGATTACCGCCAAATTATTTATTTTCTCTAATGCCTGCTGCAGGTTTGCTTCCCGGGCTTTATGGGTCATCATTACTATCGGCGCGCTCTCCTGGCAGTGCTTTCTTTTTTGAATTACACTGGCTATACTGATCTTATTATCCCCTAAGATTCCCGCAATCTGCGCTAAAACTCCCGGCTGATCCAGGGCCTGGAGCCTGACGTAATATTTAGTTTCTATATCCCGGATCTTTCTGATCGACATTCCTTTCTTTGCAGGAAAAACCTTTTTTGCTTCTTTATGTCCAGAGATAAGGCTGGTTGCTAAATCAACTAAATCAGCAACCACCGCGCTGGCGGCCGGCAGCATGCCTGCGCCTGGGCCATAAAAAATAGTATCTCCGGTTAGATCTCCGCGGATATAAACAGCATTATAACGGCCTCTGACATTAGAAAGAACTTTATCATTAGAAAGCAGTGTGGGGTGGACCCTGAGTTCTAATCCGTTATCAATTACCTTGGCAATAGCTAACAATTTTATCGTATAACCAAGTTCCCCGGCAAATTTTATATCTTCCGAAGAAATAACAGTTATTCCTTCGGTATAAATATCCTCTAGTCTTATCTCTTGCCTAAAAGCCAGTGTGCTTAAAATAAACAGCTTATGGCTGGAATCAATCCCCTCCACGTCTAAGGATGGATCCTTTTCTGCAAATCCTTTTAGCTTTGCCTCGTTTAAAGCCTCTTGAAAACTTACACCCTGTTCAGCCATCTTGGTCAGAATATAATTAGAAGTTCCGTTGACAATCCCGAATATAGCGTTTATATTATTGGCGATCAGTCCTTCTTTTAACGACTTTATAACCGGCAGGCCTGAACAGACGCTGGCCTCAAATAGAAGATCAACGGAATTCTTCCTTGCTACCCGGGATATCTCTTGACCACACTCAGCCAAAAGTGCTTTATTGGCGGTAATTACGTGTTTGCCCTTTTGTAAGGCTTCGATTATATACTCTTTAGCCGGGCTAATCCCTCCGATCAACTCAATAATAATATCGATTTGTGGATCATCGATCACTTTTTTCCCATCAGTAGTCAAGATACTTCTATCCACTTCTACCCGGCGCAGTGAAATAACATCTTTATCTACTATTGCCTTGATCACAAAGTCGCAGCCGCAAGTTTGGCGCAAAAACAAACTTTTCTCTTTTAATATCTTGATTACCCCGCTGCCTACTGTTCCAAAACCTATTAAACCAATATTAATTTGCTTCACTAAAAATTACCTCCAAAAAGTCGGGGCGGAGAGATTTGAACTCTCGACCTCTTGAACCCCATTCAAGCGCGCTAGCCAAGCTGCGCCACGCCCCGAATAAAAACACAGTTTACGAAATCCGCAGAATGATGTAAATTATATTCCTGAATTCGACACTGAGGCTGCGAAGTAACCGAAATGCCTTTTTAAGATAGATCTTTTGATTGTAGCGCGGGCTTAAGCCCGCGCTACTTAATTAAAATTCTTTAGCGCACCGCTTTTTTCAACGCTGATCCTGCAGTAAAAGCAGGGACTTTCCTTGCTCTAATTTTTAACGACTCTCCTGTGCGCGGATTTCTGCCGGTCCGTGCTTTTCTGTTCTTAATCCAGAAACTACCAAAACCAATTAACTGTACGCGCTCACCTTTTTTAAGAGCAGTCTTAATGCTGTTTAATGTTGTTGTGATTACTTTATCAGCCTGGGACTTTGACAATTTTGACTTTTTAGCTACCTGGATGCTTAATGAACCTCTATTCATTTATTTCACCTCCTCCCTTTTATATTGTTATACTGTCATATTGCTATATTGTTGTATGTATTAAGATTGTTTCTTCATCGGTTTGGCAATATAGCAATTTAGCAATTTAGCAATTTATTTATACCACTTCCGGCTTTGCCTTTCTAAGCATCAAGTTTTTAACCACTGACAGGGGATCTTTATCCTCGTACAAAATAGAATATATTTCCCCGGTAATGGGCATTTCAATATTGCGGTCATGGCTAAGGTCACGCACAGACTGCGTAGTCTTTATCCCCTCTGCTACCGTCTCCATTTCTTTCAGGATCTGGTTTAATTTCTTACCCTGGGCTATCAACATCCCTACCTGTCTGTTGCGGCTGTAAGGGCTGATACAGGTAGCTATAAGATCACCTATTCCTGATAATCCGTTGAACGTAGACGGGTTTGCTCCTAATTCGACCCCCAACCTGGTCATCTCAACTATGCCCCTGCTTAAAAGTGCTGCTTTGGTGTTTGAGCCAAAACCCAATCCATCTGATATTCCGGCAGCAATAGCCACAATATTTTTAAGCGCTCCTCCCAGCTCGACTCCGATTATATCCTGGCTGGTATATACCCTGAATCTTTCGGTCGTAAAGATATTTTGCACCTGGATAGCTGTCTTTTTATCATTTGAAGAAGCCACTACAGTCGTCGGCATGTTTTTAGCCACCTCTTCGGCGTGGCTGGGCCCGGAAAAAACAGCCAGCCTCGGAGGGTTAATCTCTTCAGAAAAAACCTTCGACATCCT
>JAYELI010000049.1 GCA_034717435.1 Candidatus Omnitrophota bacterium | reverse complement strand
TTAACCGAAATTAAAAATAATAACGCTAAAAAGGTCATTCTGAGGCCGAAGGCCGAAGAATCTCAGAAAACACGGTTTTATGGGAGATCCTTCGGTCGCCCTTCGGGAATACTCAGGACTTCCTTCGGTCGCTTACGCTCCCTCAGGATGACACCTATCTTAAAAAGAACAAAATTAAGGACTTAGGGAGTGTGCAGTTTTAAACTTTAAACTGTGCAGTTTTAATTTTTAGCTAACAGGAGGGGTTCGTGTCTTTAACAGGTAGAAAGCAAACGGCTAGCAGGAGCAGGCCGTAGTAGCAAAAAACATATCCCAAGGGTATGGGCCCCAGCTTGAAATATGCGCCGGGAATGCCGGCTAAAAACGAGCTTATCCTGAGTAAGGTTGTAACAATAAATTCACAGTTCAGGCCGAATATAACCCCCAGAAACGGGGATAATCCTGCAAATGTTATCAAGGCAAGACCAGAGGCAACCAACAGGGGTAAAATTGAAACAACAAGCAGGTTTGCGATTATGGTTATTGGAGAAAAAATCCCAAAATAATAGGCAACCAGTCCTAAGCTGCCCAACCAGGCTGCTGATGATACCGATATAGCCCCGATTAAGAAACGCCTGCCCTGTACCAAGCTTGTTCTGGTACGGAACAGCCCAAATAATCTCACGTTAAATAAAGACTTAATCCGGGGAGAAATCGCGACAATCGAAATAACACAAACAAAGGAAAGTTGGAACCCGATATTAAAAAGCTGCCGGGGATTTAAGCCCAGAATAATCAACCCTGCCAATGCAAGAGAATTATATATATTTACTTCGCGGTCAATCAAATACCCGGTCAGCAGGGTAATAACCATAATGGCTGCCCTGACAGTTGATGGCCTGGCGCCGGTAAGCAAGGCATAGCCGGCTAACACAATTATAGCGATAAAATAACAAGGTTTCCCGGAAATTCTGACAATCCTCAATAACAGTAAACTGATAAAGGCGACAATGCCCACGTGAAGCCCGGAAACTGCCAGGATATGGCAGGTTCCGGTACGCAGCAAGGATTCATTTATGGCCCGCGGTACGCCTTTACGCTCACCCAAAAGCATTGCGCTTAATATGCTGGCTTCCGGGGGCGATAAATTCTCTGAAATTATAGAACTTGCTCTCTTCCTCAACCAAAAGACAAATTTTTTAAAGGGATTCCCTAAGTTTCTTCCGGTGTGGATGATTACCGTGGATTTCTTAACAGCCAGCAGGGAATAAATATCCTGCTGAGACAGATAATTTTCATAACTTAATTTGCCTAAGATAGAAAATCGAGGAGGCCGGTATAAAGAACCCCTTAGAATTAATTCCTCACCGTAAGAAAGATCTTCCTTCCCGAAAACATAAATCAAAACCTTACCACAAACCTTAAGTGCCGTGCGGCCTTCCAATAAACCTTTTACCCTGAAGATAAAACTTATCCTTTTATCTGTAATTTCAGGGCAGTTGTCAACAACGCCTTTTAAAATAACTATCTTAGATTTATAAGGTGTGACTGCAGCGATATGGGATTTAGGAATGGTTTGAAAATTCTTTAAGCAGAGAGCGCCGAGAAAAAAAGCAACACAGAGGATAAAAACAACAAACATTACGGTCTTTCGGAACCAGACGATACTGAATATTAAAAACAAGCAGGCAGGTAAATAAAGGAAAAAGAAAGGGGCTTCGAAATAATTAGCGGCCGCTATCCCCAGACAGAAAAAGACAGCCAGCCACACTAAGGGCTGTTTCACTTCAGAGCCAAATGCTCTTTTATTCGCTCAAACTTCCTGTTTCCGATACCTGTAACCTTCTTGATATCATCCAGTTTTGTAAAATAGCCATGATGCTTGCGATAATCGATAATTCTCTTTGCCAGTATACAACCGATCCCGGGAAGTTGAATTAATTCTTCTTCCCCTGCCTTATTCAGATTTACCCCGTTAGAAAGGATGTCATTTCTTACAACAGCGTTCTTTCTAACGGAGCAAATAATTGCAGAATTGGCCTCTTGATCACCGGCCGGACTTAATAAGCAAAACTTGGTGTTTGTTTTTTTAAAATAAACCAGCCCGCATCCTAAAATAAAGCTTGCCGCCAAAAAAACTATTACTCCCTTCTCAGGCTTAGTTAAACTAAACATCAAACAGTCATCTCCTTAAAAAAAGAGAGAATTTCTTCTCTTTGAATCTCAGCACCACCTCATCAGCTTTTATATCCATCACCTTCGCCCCCTTAATTAACTCTCCTTCTTTTAATATCCGATCGTTAATAAAAGCGAGCGGTTCCTCATCTTCATACATAATTCCGCTTAAAAACAACTCTGGAGGTATGTTTGCCTTTATAATGCCCGTCTCGACAGACGCTATAATTTCCTTCTTGCTGGACGCCATGATTTTTTTTCCAGGAAGCGCAATGACCTTTTTTTCGGCAAGTGTTATGGTCTCTTTCTCTTTAGGCGCTATAATCCCTTTTTTGGGAAGCAGTGTTGAGATATCTTTGTTTACCTCCTGGCGCAAAACTACCCGGTTAGGCATGATATCCTGCGTAATCGTCCCGGCCAAAAATTCCCTTGCTAAAAACAAAAAAACAATTACCAGCAAACCTATTAATATAAACCATCCCCTGGATCCCTTTTTGGCAGACGGGAAAGGTTCTTTCAAGAAAGGTTTTTTCTTTTGCTGGCCGGCCTTTTTCAATGCATCATCTACAATACTCATAGACCTTCTATTTCCTCGATACATTTATCTATGATCTGGCCGTCAATTTTTTTAGTATCCATAACATATGCGGCCAGCAGTGATTTGTCACAAACCATATTAATTAAGCGGGGGATTCCTTTTGAATAACCAAATATGTCATCTATGGCTTTTTCATTAAAAAATATATTTCCTTTTGACCCGGCAATGTTCAAACGATGAAAGATGTATTTTCTGGTTTCCAGACAGTCTAACGAAGTAATATGATAACGAATGCTTATTCTTTGCCTTAATTGCCTTAAAGAAGGTAACTTAAGTTTATCCCGAAGTTCAGGCTGGCCAACCAGGACAACTTGAATCAACTTCTCCTTTTCCGTTTCCATATTAGATAACAACCGGATTTGCTCCAGCATAGAAGGGGTTAAATTTTGCGACTCATCTATAATCAAAACAACGTTGTGATTTAAAGATAATTGCTCGATCAGAAATTCATTCAGCCCATCAAACAGATCTTTTTTGCTCTTTCCCTTTGGTATTATTGCGAACTCATCGACAACAGCCTTCAGCATCTGCGTGGGCGACAGATTAGAATTCAGGATAAGAGCTGTCTTGGTTTTTTTATCCAGGCGGCTTAAAAGAGCCCGGCAGAGAGTTGTTTTTCCGGCGCCTATTTCACCGGTAATCTCAATAAATCCTTTTCTCTCTTCTATTCCATAGACCAGATGGGAAAAGGCCTCCTGGTGTTTCCTGCTGTAAAAAAGAAACTTAGGATCAGGAGTCACATTAAACGGCTTTTCTTTCAGCTCAAAAAAATCCTTATACATTTCAACCTGTTTCCTGACTGCCTCGCACCATCCCGCAGGAATTGGTTCGGGGTCTTTTGTCTTCTGCCTACATTATACCACAATATTTACCAATTTCTTGGGAACAACTACTATCTTTTTGACAGGTTTGTCTTTTACCCAATCTTTGATTCTTTCATCCTCCAACGCCTTTTTTTTAAGGACACCCTCTTTAATATCATTGGCAACCTTAAGTCTTTGTCTCAATTTCCCGTTTATTTGAACAATTACGGTTATCTCTTCTGATTCTAAAAACTGCGGATTATATTGCGGCCAGTTCGCCCTGAAAATAGTGGATTTATGGCCTAATTGCTGCCACAATTCTTCAGCTATATGAGGAGCAAAAGGTGAAAGCAAAATAACCACAGTTTCAATAGCTTCCCTAATCGCTTCAGGCTGCAGGTTATAAGCTTCATCCTTAATGAGTTTATTTACAGCCTGCAGCCTGAAGCCTGAAGCCTGAAGCTTATATACCTCATTCACTAATTCCATAATAGCGCTGATAGCGGTATTGAAATGAAAATCACCCTCCATGTCCTCGGTAACCTTTTTTATGGTCTGATGCGTTTTCCGCTTCAATTCTTGAATTTTGGGATTTGCTTGTCCCAAAACCAAAGGCCGAGATTGGATTTGTTTTATCATTCTCCACACCCTGCTTAAAAATCTGTAACTGCCTTCAACTGCCTTATCGTTCCATTCGGCATCCTTTTCCGGTGGACCGATAAACAAGGTGTAGACCCTTACTGTATCTGCTCCGTAAGCAGTGATTAATTCGTCCGGGCTGACAACATTACCTTTTGATTTGGACATTTTGGCGCCATCTTTGACTATCATGCCCTGGGTAAACAATGATTCGAATGGCTCCTGAAAATTAACCCGGCCCAGGTCATAGAGAATTTTGATGATAAAGCGAGAATAGAGAAGATGCAAAATTGCGTGTTCGACTCCGCCGATATATTGATCAACCGGAAGCCACCTGTTGGCCAATTCGAGACTAAAGGCCTTCTCGGTATCCCGAGGAGTAAGATACCTTAGAAAATACCAGCTGGAATCCACAAACGTATCCATAGTATCTGCCTCGCGGACAGCCTGACCCCTGCATTTAGGACAAACGGTATTTAAAAAACCGCCTTTCCCCTTTAAGGGAGATTCTCCCGTTGGCTTAAATTTTATATCTTCGGGAAGCAAAACCGGCAAGTCATCTTCGGGCACAGGAACAATACCGCAAGAACGGCAGTAAACAACAGGTATCGGCGCGCCCCAGTATCTTTGTCTTGAAACCAGCCAGTCTCTTAACCTATAGTGCACCATTTTTTTACCAATATTATTTGCCTGCATATAATCAGCTATTTTTTCCATAGCTTTTTTACTGGACAGGCCGGTAAACTCTCCTGAACCGACCATCACGCCGTTTTCCAGATATGCCTCTTTGATCAAGTCCGGATTAATAGGCTCGTGAGGATTGTCGATTACTAATTTTACCGGCAAATTATATTTCTTGGCAAATTCAAAATCTCTTTGGTCGTGGGCAGGGACAGCCATTACTGCGCCGGTGCCGTATTCCATCAAGACATAATTGGCTATCCAGAGGGGTATTTGTTCACCGGTCATAGGATTAACAACGTATCTACCGGTAAATATGCCTTTCTTTTCTGTTTCTAAAGATGAACGGTCAATTTTACTTTGAGACTTAACCTGTTTTATAAACTCATCTATCCTGTCTTTATCAACAACATCTTTTATCAATTCTCCAATACCGGGATGTTCCGGCGCCAGCACCATATAAGTAGCCCCATAAATGGTATCTACCCGGGTAGTAAAACAATCTAATACTTCTTCAGCATTAACTACAGGAAAATTTATCTGCACGCCTTTGCTTTTTCCAATCCAGTTCCTCTGCATTATCTTTACACGTTCCGGCCAATTATCCAATAATTTTAAATCATCCAACAACCTTTCGGCATAATCAGTAATTTTAAAAAACCATTGCTCCAGCTCTTTTTCTACAACTTTACTTTCGCACCTTTCGCATTCTCCTTCAATTACCTGTTCATTCGCCAAAACAGTTTTGCACGACGGACACCAGTTAACCGCGGCCTTTTTTCTATAGCAAAGCCCTTTCTGATATAATTTTAAAAAGAGCCACTGGGTCCAGCGATAATACTCCGGCAAACAAGATGTAATTTCTCTATCCCAATCGTAACCCACCCCCCATTCGTTCATTTGTTTTTTCATGGTGGCTATATTGCGCATAGTGGATTCTTTGGGATGAATATTATTTTTAATAGCGGCATTCTCTGCCGGCAGCCCAAAAGCATCCCAGCCCATAGGCGTCAACACATTAAAACCTTTCATCAGTTTATATCTAGCCACAACATCACCGATGATGTAGTTTCTTCCATGGCCAACGTGAAGGGCAGCCGAAGGATAAGGAAACATCATCAGGCAGTAATATTTCGGCTTCTTGGATTCGGGATCCATTTTGAACAGCCCGTTTGTCTGCCAATATCTCTGCCACTTAGGTTCAATTTTAGCGAAAGGGTAGTTTTTTTCCATTTTTATTGACAAAGTTAAAAAATATGCCTATAATTGCTTAATATCTGGGGCTGTGGTGAAGCGGGATCACACCACAATGGCATTGTGGTATCACGGGTTCAATTCCCGTCAGCTCCACCAATTCTTTCTCTCTCTTATCTTATGTAATCTCGGTTCAAAAGTCAAGTATAAGCAAAAAAGGAGACTTAAAAAGTCTCCTTTTTTGTATCACTGTCTATAAGTAAGTAAAGTCGATTTAACTATTTCTTCTTTGCCTTTTTCTTTGGTTTTGCCTTTGCCTTTTTCTTTGGTTTTGCCTTTGCCTTTGCCTTTGCCATCCTACACCCCCTTTCACTTTTTTCTTTTTATATCCTCTGCTTTGGTCCTTGTTTTTTTAATCTGATTATCCAACCCACGGATCTTGGTGCATGTGGGTTTAATCTCGGGAAGATTTACTTTACCCAAAGCATCCATTTCGACTATCTTTTCTCCGATCTGCTGACATAAAGTTTCTTTTTTCCTTTTCAGCCCCAGTATGTCTAAATGGAGCTTGCCCACTTTTGATACACGGACAATTTCCTTTTCTGCTTTTTTAGCTAATTTTAAAGTATCTTTGCTGAATTTTAATAAATTTTTCTTGGTATACCCTAAAATCTTTTTTGCTTCTTTCTGCGCTGTAGTTTGTTTTTTTGTCTTTGCCATTTTATATTCTCCAATTCTCTTGACACTTTTAATGTTACATTATAGAATAATCACTGTCAAGCATTTTTTAACAATTTCTAAAAAAAATTCTTTTGGCTTTTTTTGTTTTCTCTAAAAAAATTTTCTTTTTTGCCGGAGTGGCGGAATCGGAAGACGCGCCGGTCTCAAAAACCGGTAGTGGAAACACTGTAAGGGTTCGACTCCCTTCTCCGGCACCAATGAGTATATGACTTACAAAAAATCAAAGATTTTTTGTAGGCTATATTAAAGATAACTTTTGTTGAAAAATTTCATAAATTAAAAAACCGTGAGTAAATTTACTCACGGTTTTTTAATTCTTTATTTTTTACTTATTCTTATGTCAAAGTTTTCCTTTAGGTCATTTCAAGATCGTTACAATTAAAAAAATCATAACCCCTAAAGAAATAATATAAAAATTATTGAAGTACCAAAAATCCTGGATTTTTTCCAGCAAAGAAGCATTTTTTAAAGAAAGTTCATTATCAAGCATGGATTCCCGCGTAAGTTTTCGCATAGGCTTCTTTTGAACCAGCTTCTGCCCGGGTTTTGTATTCCTCTGGACTAAAGTGCTTTTAAAAGCGGAAATGTCATCTTGCTTGAATCTTAGATAGACACCGGCTATTTTATAAGCCTCAATCTTCCCGCTTTTAACCAATATTTCCAGCTCTCCCGGATTTAAATTCAGAGAACTGGCTGCTTCCTGAAGATTCAACATTGCCATGCATATTACCTCTCTTTAAAACATATTATTATAACGCTAATTTTCGCTGATATCAATCAGCACTTTTACCATTAGCGTAAATTAGCGTTTCAAAGCTTCACCTTTTCATCCACTATCCACTTGTCTATTTTGTCTCTGTCAAATTTCCAACCGTCTTCTTCTCTAACCGCAGGTATCTTGCGGCCATCTGCCCATTGCTTAACAATAGTCGTCTCTACTTCAAGATATCTTGCTATTTCGTCAATATTCAACATTGCTTTAACGGTTGATTTCTCCTGCGTGGATAACATCCGGCATTTCCCCTCCAACACCGCTCCCGGAGTAACTCCCAAACGAGGCGTCTGGATATCGCCTTTTACATCAGCAGGGGGAACGATATTTAGTTCTTTGCTTGCTTTTATTTGGCCAACAACCCTGCCGGCAATAACGATATTTTCTCCGACTATATCGGCCTGCACATCAGCATGTTCACCAATAGTCAGATTTCCTTTTGTATCTAATTTCCCCTTAAAATCGCCGTTAATCTGAAGATTTACAGGGTCTTTAAAAATAAGGCTGCCCTCCATACTGG
This sequence comes from Candidatus Omnitrophota bacterium, assembly GCA_034717435.1. Taxonomy (NCBI): domain Bacteria; kingdom Pseudomonadati; phylum Candidatus Omnitrophota; species Candidatus Omnitrophota bacterium. The sequence continues at coordinate 216 of JAYELI010000049.1, read as the reverse complement.
CATCCATATTTAAAACCCCCTCGGTCCCCCGGGGTTCCTCCTTCTCCTTCTTTCTCATCATATCCACCTCCATTGATACTGACGGCTTGCCGTTAAGGCAAGTCATCGTTACCTTCTTTAGTCTTTTTAAGTCTACTACAAATAATAGCGATTGTCAATGTCCTGGTTTCAACCTGTTATCTACGAATTAAAAGTGCACAGTTTTTAGACGATTTA
>JAYELI010000048.1 GCA_034717435.1 Candidatus Omnitrophota bacterium | reverse complement strand
CGAAGGATCTCCCATAAAACCGTGTTTTCTGAGATTCTTCGGCCTTCGGCCTCAGAATGACCTTTTTAGCGTTATTATTTTTAATTTCGGTTAAGGTGCGCACTTTTAAAACATAAATCGTCTAAAATGCTGAATTTAACAATTTAGCAGTCTGGCAGTTTAGCAACTTAGTTAAGGTTGTAAAATATCGCTGGTGGCTTCAGCAATATTTGTCAGGTGGTCTCCCATTTTCTCGAAATTATTCAATAAATCCAAAAATACGATCCCGCTTAAGACAAGACAACTGCCTTCATTAAGCCTCTGGATATGATTCTGCCGAAGCTGTTTATAGAGCAGATTGATCTTATTCTCCTGGAGCAGAACCTCTTTGGCCAAAGAAAAGTTATTGTCCTCAAACGCCCGGGATGTCTTATCCACCATCTGTTCTATCTGATTATACATCTGGCGGAGTTCCCGGACAGCTGTTTGGCTAAAGACCAGCTTTTTGTCTATCTCCCGTTCAGCCAGCTCCATTATGTTCTCAGCGTGATCACCTATCCGTTCTATATCATTTACCGTATGCATTAAAGCAGGCAGTTGTTCTGCCTGGCGGGAACTCAGATCCCTCTCGGAAATCTCTACAAGATAATGAGTAATGGCTTCCTGAAGGTTATCCACTGCCGCCTCCTGGGGGGCAATCCTTAATAGGCTCTTTCTGTTCCTGTTAAAAAATCCATCCATGCCGGTTGTGACCATTTCTCTGGCAATATCAAGCATACGCACTATTTCCTTTCTTGCCTGTTCAATAGCAACCGAGGGTGTACTAAGAAGGTGCTCCTCTAAATATCTGGGGCCGCCTTCAGCAATTCTGTCTTCGCCGGAAACGATCATCTTAGTTATTTTAACCAAAATGCCTATAAATGGAAAAAGAACCATGGTGTTGATTAAATTAAATATCGTATGTGCATTGGCAATCTGTCTATCTATACTGCTGGTTAAAAATGGCAGGTACCTGCTTAACAGACCGGTTATTGCCTGAATAAAATGGATGTAAAACGGCAAAATCAAAAGGACTATTACTGTTCCAATCGTATTAAATATGGTATGAGCTACAGCAGTTCGTCTTGCGCTAACTGTTGTCCCGATAGAAGCCAGAAGAGCTGTTATGCAGGTTCCGATATTATCTCCCAGGAGAATTGGAATAGCCGCTTCGAAAGAAAGACCTGATATTACCAAAGCCATAAGTATTCCAATGGTTGCGCTGCTGCTTTGAAGAACTACGGTTATAAGTATGCCTGTCCCTAATCCCAAAATTGGGTTATGGCTAAATTTAAGAAAAACCTCATTTAAAATCCCGCTTGTTTTTAAAGGCCCCATAGGCAGTTTCATAATCTGAAACCCTAAAAACAGAAGTCCAAATCCCAGCATAAACTGGCCTATATCTTTAATTACTTTCCTTTTGGCAAACAGATTTAAGGCCAGGCCAATCCCGATAGCCGGAAGGGCATAGCGTGTAACCTTAAAGGCGATTAACTGGGCAGTAATGGTGGTGCCGATATTGGCGCCCATAATAACTCCGATAGACTGCCTTAAAGTCATCAGTCCGGCATTAACAAAACCAACCATCATTACAGTGGCAGCGCTTGAGGACTGTATCAATGCTGTAATTCCCAGGCCGGTTAAAATCCCTTTTAACGGTTTATCGGTCAAGTACTTAAGGGTTTGACGTAATTTATTCCCGGCTACTTTTTGAAGGCCATCTCCCATCAAACGAATTCCATAAATGAACAACCCCAGGCCTCCAACGACATTAAATACAATACTTAATACATCTATTTCCATCCGGCCTTTTTCACCCCCTTAATCTGTATTATATCAGATATAATCCGGTCGTCATGCCTATCGGTCAAAAGTTTTAAATCCATCTTTAGACTCAAGAGTTTCCCCTGTTCTGCTCTGGCTACTTCTGTATCTCTTATTTCTGTTTTATAATCAGTGAGGATCTTTTTTATTTCCGTCAGGGCTTCAGCGCCAACCACGGTTTGAACAGAAAGAATCCTATACCAGTCCTTTTTTAGTATTTTTCGTT
>JAYELI010000047.1 GCA_034717435.1 Candidatus Omnitrophota bacterium | reverse complement strand
TCCTTCGGTCGCCCTTCGGGAATACTCAGGACTTCCTTCGGTCGCTTACGCTCCCTCAGGATGACACCTATCTTAAAAAGAACAAGATTAAGGACTTGGGGAGTGTGCAGTTTTAAACTTTAAACTGTGCACTTTTAATTTTTAAATAACAGAAAAAGCAAATTCCCGAACCCATTGAAATTAAAATACAAAGATAAGCAAATAGATCGCCAAACCTGGTATAAAAAGTGCGGGTTTTTGAAATGCTGATTTCCCTGGTTAAATAGCCGGTTATAAACAGGTTTTTACCCTTGTTATCGGCTACCCTGCCAACTATTTCACCTGTTGGTTCGATAAAGCAGCTTACCCCGGTATTGGCGCATCTTATCACGCTGATTTTGTTCTCAACAGCTCTTAATACCGAGGCCTGGACATGTTGATACGGCCCGCCCGAATCACCAAACCAGGCGTCATTGGTAATATTGACCATAAAACCTGCCCCTTGTCTGACAAATCTCCTGGTCAAACCGGAAAACACATCCTCGAAACAGATAAGCACCGCGAATTTGGTTCCCAACTGCCGGCTGTCCCTTGACTTCGCCCCTCGACTTCGCTCGGGACGACCCTGAGCTTGTCGAAAGGCCGCTCGGGACAGGCTGGCTGCCGGAAGGTTAAATATTGTATATTTTCTTCCCGGGCTAAATTGGCCGCCGCCTGCTCTTTTATCTATCTTTTTGATAAACCGAAAAAATGGTTTTAGTGGAATATATTCTCCAAATGGAACCAGGTGTAACTTATCATAGCGCGTAATAATCCTGCCTTGCCGGGATATCAAAAAGGCGCTGTTATAAACCTTCTGGTCACTAGCCCAAAAAGGACTGCCTATCAACAAAGGCGTATTTATTTCTTTAGCCAAATCAGCAACATAAACCAGAAGCTTCTGATTGACCAGATATCCGGGAACAGCTGTTTCCGGCCAAATAATAATATCCGGCTGAGCAAAAAAAGTTAATTTAGTCAAGGCGCGATACTTATCGAGAATTAAATATTTAAGTCCTGGATTCCATTTCTCTTGTTGAGAGATATTACCCTGCACTACCGCTACCCTTATCTGTGACTCAGGCTTTTTTAAAAGCTGAGATTTACCATAGGCAAACACTGATATTAAAATCAATGCGGCGGTACCGAAATTAATTAATACCGGCTTAAAATCAGTCCCTGCAGCCCGCCTGTAACCTGCAAGTTGCAACATCTGAAAAATAACTACGTTAACCATAACCACCAGAAAAGAAACGCCGTATACGCCGGTAAGATTTGCTACCTGGATAAGGGGAATATTCAGATACTGGGAGTATCCGAGGCCAGCCCAGCCGAATCCGCTAAACAGATGCGAACGGATATATTCCAAGGCCACCCAAAAAGCGGGAATCGTAAAGACAGCTGTTTTGCTTCGCAGAGTAAATGAGGCAAAAATTCCGAACAGGCCGAAATAAATCGCCAGGTATAAAACCAACCCTATCAATCCCCAAAGGCTTACATACCCGACCCAATAAAGCGTTCCCAGAAAAAACACAACGCCGGCCAGGCTGGAGAATATGCCTGCCTGTTTCATCTTTTTTTTATCCAGGGCAATAAACAAAGGGACAAAGGCAAACCAGGCAAGGCCGTTTAACTCAGGCTTTGGAAAAGAAAAAATTAACAGGAGAGCTGAAAACAAGCATAAGAAAAAAAATTTCATTTCCCACAGCAATGTTTATACTTTTTGCCGCTATTGCAAGGGCAAGGTTCGTTTCTGCCTACTTTGCGGTCTTGCCTCCGGTAAGGATCCGCTGTTGCTTCCCTTGCCGGAGACCGAGGAGGTCCTTCTGGAGAAACTTGAGGTAAACCAGCCATCGGCCTTGCATCAGGATGAACAAGTTTTTGGTCTGAAGCATCAAAGACCGCAGTCCTTTTCTCCTTCAAAACAGGCTGGATTTTAAAGATGAACTCTATTGTTTCGATCTTTATGCTTTCGATCATCCCGGAAAACATCTGGTAAGCTTCGTGTTGGTATTCAACCAGGGGGTCGCGCTGACCATAGGCCCTCAGCCCTATCCCCTCTTTAAGAACATCTAAACCATAAAGATGGTCTTTCCATTTTGAATCTAATATCTGCAGGAGCACCCCTTTTTCTAAGTATCTTAAAACTTCGGCAGTAACGTTTTTTTCTTTTTGATTATAAGCATCCGTCGTCTTATCCAGCAGCTTCTGTTTTATTTCTTGATAAGAAAGCTCTTCTAATTTTAAATCATCTATCTGGATAGGAAATTTTGCTTTTAGCCACTGCTTAAGGCCTTTTAAGTCCCATTCCTGACGATGAACGTCGGGATTGACGTATGTTTCAAGCGCAGTGCTTAGAACATCATCGATCATATCCAGAATATGGTTTTTAAGCCCGCTGCCCTCAAGAAACATTTTTCGTTCTTTATAGATCGTTTCCCGCTGGGTATTCATTACATTATCAAATTCCAGAAGATGTTTTCTGATATCAAAATTCATAACCTCCACCCTTTTCTGGGCAGTCTCAATGGCCCTGCTAACCAAAGGATGTTGTATTTCCTGGCCTTCTTCCATCCCCAGCCTATCCATAATACCGGCTATTCTATCGGAACCAAATATCCTCATTAAATCATCTTGAAGAGAAAGATAAAACCGCGAAGAACCAGGATCTCCCTGCCTACCCACCCTGCCTCTAAGCTGGTTATCTATTCTTCTTGCTTCATGTCTCTCTGTGCCGAGAATGTGAAGCCCTCCTAATTTTATAACCTGTTCATGTTCTTTGGAAACCTGTTGTTTTAGCCGGGATAAAATCTTGTTTTTTTCTTCATCTGAAAGAGATTTTCCGGAAGAGATCTGCTCCTCTATAATATCCTGGGCCTGCGCTTCGGCATTGCCGCCTAATAGAATATCTGTTCCCCGCCCAGCCATATTAGTAGCAATGGTCACCGCGCCCAGCTTCCCTGCTTGTGCCACAATGTGAGCTTCTCTTTCGTGGTATTTTGCGTTCAAGACATTACAAGGGATATTTCTATTTCTTAAAAGCTGGGCAAGTCTTTCTGACTTATTAATAGAAATGGTCCCTACTAACACCGGCCGTTTCCGTAGGTTATGCTCCTCTATTTCATCCACTGCTGCTTTAAACTTTTCCTTCTCCGTTTTATATATCACGTCTGGATAATTAGTTCTCAGGAGAGTTTTGTTGGTGGGAATAACCACCACATCCAATTTATAAATCTGGCTGAACTCCATGGCTTCGGTAGCAGCCGTCCCGGTCATACCGGCAAGCTTCTGATACATACGAAAATAGTTCTGGAAGGTAACAGTGGCCAGGGTCTGATTTTCTCTTTTGATCGCAACCTTTTCCTTGGCTTCTATTGCCTGATGCAGGCCGTCGCTCCAGCGCCTTCCCGGCATCATCCGGCCGGTAAATTCATCGACAATCATTATCTGGCCGTCTTTAATCATGTAATCCACATCGTGCTTAAAATTATGATGGGCTCTTAACGCCTGATTTATATGATGCTTGTATTCCATGGTCTCAAACCCGTGAAGATCGGCTAAATTTAAAATCTTGGCTGCCTTGAGTTCTCCGGCTTCGGTAAGATAGGTCGTGCGGCTTTTTTCATCAATTACGAAATCGCCGGTTTCTTCCTTGGTAACATCATCGCGGCTGCCTTTTTTGAGAGAAGGAATGATCTTATCTACTTTATAATATTTATCGGTTGATTCCTCGGCCGGACCAGAAATAATCAAAGGAGTCCTGGCCTCATCAATCAAAATGCTGTCTACCTCATCTACAATAGCATAGTGAAGCGGCCGCTGTGCCCTCTCCTCTGCCCTGGTAACCATATTATCCCTCAGGTAATCAAACCCGAATTCATTATTTGTCCCGTAGGTTACATCGCACTGGTAAGCCTTTTTGCGATTCTCGGGACTCATATCATGCTGGATAACTCCGCAAGAAATTCCCAAAAACTCATATATTGGGGCCATCCAGTCCCTATCTCTCCTGGCCAGATAATCGTTAACAGTAACCAAGTGAACTCCCCTGCCGGCCAGGGAATTTAAATAAACTGCCAGCGTTGCCACCAGTGTCTTGCCCTCACCAGTAGCCATTTCAGCAATACGGCCCTGGTGCAGCACAATACCGCCCATCAACTGGACATCAAAGTGCCTCATATCTAGGGTGCGTCGGCTAGCTTCACGAACAACACTGAATGCTTCTGGTAAAATATCATCCATGGTTTGGCCGGAACTAATCCTCTGGCGAAACTGATCAGTCTTGGCCCGAAGTTGACCATCTGAAAACTGCATGGTCTGTTGTTCCAGGCTGTTTATCAATTCTACCTTAGGCCAAAGATCTAACAGCAGTCTTTCATTACGGCTGCCCATAAGCTTAGTCAAAGGGTTCCTGGACGTAGACAGGCCGAATCTTTTACGCAAGCTGAATAAATTTAAAGGTTGTCTATTCTCTGACATTTTTATCCTTCCTCGACAGGCCCGGAACTTTGTTTGGTCTTTAATTTTTTTAAGTACGCCTCAATAAACCGGTCAATGCCGCCATCCATTACTGCCTGAGTGTTGGAAGTTTCAAATCCGGTGCGATGGTCTTTAATTAGAGTGTAAGGATACAATATGTAAGAACGAATCTGGCTTCCCCAGGCAATTTCCATTTTTTCTTTATACTTTTGGGCAACCTTTTCTTTTTGGTCCCTTAATTTTTTCTCGTAAAGTTTGGCCTTTAACACTTTCATTGCTACAGACTTGTTCTTAAACTGGGACCGTTCGTTCTGACACTGCACCACTATCCCGGTAGGCAAATGCGTAATCCTTACTGCTGAATCAGTAACATTTACGTGTTGGCCGCCCGCGCCGCTGGATCTGAACGTATCAATCCTCAAATCATTGGGGTTAATTCCTATCGGGCCGGTTTGTTCTATTTCGGGGATAACGTCTACAGAAGCAAATGAGGTATGACGCCGCCGGGCTGAATCAAAAGGGGAAATGCGAACCAGCCGATGTACGCCTATCTCTGTCTTGAGCCACCCGTAGGCAAACTTACCTCCAACCATAATAGTCACATTCTTTAAACCCGCTTCTTCTCCGGCTAGAAAATCTATGGTCCGGGTATTAAAGTTTTTGGACTCAGCCCATCTAATATACATCCGGGCCAGCATCTGAACCCAATCACAGGCTTCAGTTCCGCCTGCGCCGGAATTAATGCTTAAGATGGCGTTGGCTTTATCGTACTTTCCGCTTAATAATAATTCGAATTCTATCTTTTCTAATTTATTTTCTAAGTTTGATAAGTCTGCCCGGAGTTCTTTAATAAAATGGCTGTCTTCTTCTTTAACCAACCCGGCTAATTCCCGCAAATCCTCATATTCAACCTGGCAAATTTCGCAGGGTTCAATAGAGGACTTTAATTCCTTTAGTTTGAGTATTACTTTATTGGCTGCCTGGGGATTGGCCCAAAAATCAGGCCTGGCCATCTCAATATTCAGCTCTTTTATCCTTTTTTGCTGTTTGGCCAGGTCAAAGATAACCTCGAAGTTGCTCTAACCTTTTTTCTACTTTCTTTAAACCCTTTTTTAAATCCTCTATCATGCATTGTTCCTTTCGGGTAGAACTAATATATCACAAGCTCCCCGGGCTTGTCAAAACAAACAGACGTGAGGTGACCGCTGTTAAAACACCTTTTTTCAAACAGCGTGCAGTTGCTGTAAATTTTATCGATAACCCCTGCTGTCATATCAACTTGCCTCCGTCATTGACGCCCTTTTCTGAAATACTCGATAATGTTCCCGGCGGTCTGCCGGTCAATCTTATTTACCTTAACAAGCCCTGCTAATCTGGCCCTTTTTACCTTACTCAGCGAACCAAAATAATTGATCAGCTCTTTTTTCCGTAACGGCCCGACTCCCTTGATCTGGTCAAGCTCCGACTGGCTAACGCTTTTTTTCCTCAGGCTGTGGTGATAAAAAATAGCAAAGCGGTGGGCTTCGTCTCTGATTCTCTGGACCATCTGTAGGGCCTTGGAAGTAGGGGGTAGGACAAGCGGGGATTGTTTTAAAGACGTAAAGATATGATCGAGCTTTTTAGCAATACTTATAGCCGGGATGTCTTTAAAGCCCAGGTTGTCTAACTCCTGTCTTACAACCCCAAGATGGCCCTTGCCGCCATCGATTATTATCAGGTCTGGCAAAGGCTCACTTTTTTCAGCTAAACCTTTGAGACTGCGTTTAACGACTTCTTTCATCATTTGGTAATCGTTGCGGGTATCAGCCTCCTTTATCCTAAATCTTCTATAACCGGCCTTATCTGCCTTTGCCCCGTAAAAACTAACCCTTACCCCGCAGGCAAAACTTCCCTGAATGTCAGAGATATCATAAGCAAAAATGCGCCGGGGAAGTTCAAAAAGCCCTAAAATCTCTTTTAACTCTTCTGTCTGGCCGGCTATGTCAGGCCTTCTCTTTTTCCCGGCTACCTTAGAAAGCATATCTATCCTGTCCCTAAGTTTAGCGGCTTCCTCGAAGGACTTTATCCGGGAAGCATAATTCATTTTATCGACCAGATCATCGATTAATTTCTTACGCCTGCCTTTTAAAAACAAGACAACCTCATTTACAAGCTGGCGATAGTCTTTAACGCTTACTTTGCCTATACAGGGAGCCAGGCATTGCCCAATCTGGTAATCCAGGCAGGACTTTGAAGGAAGCAACCTGCATTTTCTCAAAGGAAAAATCCTTCTCATCAAGGCAATTGCCTTTCTTAAAAGCTTAACATCGGTATATGGGCCAAAATAATCAGCCTTATCATCTTTCCTGTTCCTGGTAATAAAAAGACGGGGAAAATCTTCGTTGCTGGTTAATTTCAGGTAGGGATAAGACTTATCATCCTTTAGCATAACATTATACTTAGGCCGATGCCGCTTGATCAAGCTGGCCTCTAACAACAAGGCATCCACTTCTGTATCTGTAGTCATATAATCCAGACCGGTTGTAGCCGCAGAAAGCGCCTGTCTTTTTAAAGATGGGCTTTTATCAGGCCGAAAATAGGAAACCACCCTGTTTTTTAGCCTGGAAGCCTTACCGATATAGATAATCTCGTCTTTTCGGTCTTTTAGTAAATAAACACCCGGCAGGTTCGGAAGATTATTCAGCTTTTCCTTAATATCCATCTTGATACTGTTTTTAATTCCTCCACCTTAAAAATGAAGGAACAGGTTATAAAGATGATTATTCCCCCGGATATAACGCTGAGAAGACCGATCAATTGAGCGGATAAACCTGTCAGCCTAAATACCGGTTTAGAAACCAAGTAACAAAATATACCCATTATCATGGCCGAGCAAAGAATGCGGCCGAATGAATAGACGATCTTTCTTGCGCCAAAACTCCCGATTTTCCTGCGCAGTACTAAAAAAAGTATAGACAGATTTATCATGCTGGAAATAGCTGTTGCCATAGCCAAACCGCTTTCTTTCAGCGGCCGCATTAAAATTAAATTTAAAATTATATTGGAAAGCAAGGCTATAATCCCTATCTTGACCGGGGTCTTTGTATCCTGTAAAGAATAGAAACAGGGAACTACTATTTTCACTCCGGCATAAGAAAACAGGCCCAGTGAATAAAAGAGCAAGGTATCAGCCGCCCGGCTGGCAGACAAGCTTGTGAAATTACCGTGCTGAAAAAGTGTCTCCATGATCGGAAGACGCAAAATGATCAGCCCAACAGCCGCCGGAATAGTAATAAAAAAAACCATTCTTAATGCCAGTGAAAGTGTTTTTTTTAATTTTTCTATCTCATTCTTCGCCGCATAAACGGCCATTGTCGGCAATGCCACCGTCCCCATGGCTATACCGAAAATCCCCAGAGGGAGCTGCATTAATCTATTGCCGTAATAAAGCGCTGAGATCGCCCCATCGCCCAACATCAACCCTAAGATAATATCGACAACTACATTTATCTGAGTAACAGCCAGGCCTAGTATCGCTGGAGCCATTAAATAACCAACCCGCCTGACCCCCGGATGGCTAAGGTTTAAATCAAGCCTTATACTAAAACGGTTAAATCCTTTTTTAATCAATACCGGAATCTGAATTGCTAATTGAGCCGCCCCTCCAAACAAGATGCCAATGGTTAAGCCCAATATTTTCTGTTCTAATGCGGGACCAAATCTGGGACAAAGCCAAAACAAAGCTCCAATCCAGCACGCATTTAGTATAACCGGGCCCAGGGCCGGCAAGGTAAAATGTTTAAAAGAGTTTAATATCCCCATTGATAAAGCGGAAAGTGAAATAAAGAACAGGTAGGGCAGCATTATCCTGGTAAGTCTTAAGATTAAAACGATCTTGGCTGACAATGAAAAATTATTCAACGCCAGGCCGATCATCCATATCCCCGACAATACTAACATAAGTAAACCGAGCACCAACAGGGTAAATATGATCGAAACCAATTTCCAGGCTTCTCTTCTCGGCTTCTTCTCTAAATATTCAGTAAAAACAGGGATAAATGAACCGGACAACGCCCCTTCTCCCAGCAAACGCCTCATTAAGTTTGGGATCATGAATGCTATCAAAAAGGCATCCCATACCAAACCGGTCCCAAACAGGCTGGCGCTAAACACATCCCGTAAGAGTCCCAGGATCCGGCTGGCAAAGGTCGAAAGGCCTATCACCCCGGCTGATTTTACCAATGATTTTCCGTCTGACATATTATCTATATTGCTGTATTGTTAAACTGTTATTTAAAAATTAAAAGTGCACAGTTTAAAGTTTAAAACTGCACACTCCCTAAGTCCTTAATTTTGTTAAGATAGGTGTCATCCTGAGGGAGCGTAAGCGTAGGTGTCATCCTGAGGGAGCGTAAGCGACCGAAGGAAGTCCTGAGTATTCCCGAAGGGCGACCGAAGGAAGTCCTGAGTATTCCCGAAGGGCGACCGA
>JAYELI010000046.1 GCA_034717435.1 Candidatus Omnitrophota bacterium | reverse complement strand
CGGTCGCTTACGCTCCCTCAGGATGACACCTATCTTAAAAAGAACAAAATTAAGGACTTGGGGAGTGTGCAGTTTTAAACTTTAAACTGTGCAGTTTTAGAATACAATTCTCCAGCTTAACAATTTAACAGTTTAATAGTGAGGTGAGGAGTTATTATGGTCGAGAAGATGAAGATCCCGGCGCTGGATATAAAAGACACCGGCACAATTCACGAGATCAAGAAAGGGATAGTCAAAATAAGCGGGCTTTCTTCCTGCATCAACGGCCAAATAGTGGAATTAAACCCGGATTTACCGGGAATGGTAATTGGGTTTAACGAACAGGAAGTTTTAGCCCTGGTTTTGGGAGATGAGACAAGGTTGAGCGTGGGAGACGTTGTTTATTCCGAGGAAGGCGTGTTTGAAACCCCGGTCGGCGATAGTTTTATCGGCCGGATAGTCAATGCCTTTGGCCGGCCGGGTGACGGTAAAGGCAGGATACAGGAGAATAATTTTTATCCGGTGTTTAACGATGCTCCGGGAGTGGTGGACAGGGTACCGATAGATCAGCCGTTACTTACCGGGGTTAAAACAATCGATACTGTTATTCCCATAGGAAAGGGCCAGAGGGAGTTGATAATCGGGGACCGGGTTACGGGCAAGACTACCCTGGCAGTGGATACCATTTTAAATCAGAAGAATAAAGGCGTGATCTGCGTATTCTGCTGGATCGGAGGCAGTTTTTCCGCATTTATGAAGCTTATCCAGGAATTAAAAAGAGAAGGAGCGATGGATTATACTATTGTGGTCAGTGCTCTGGCCTCTGATTCTTCGGCAGAGCAGTATCTTGCGCCTTACACTGCCTGTGCTCTGGGGGAATATTTTATGCATCATGGCAAGGACGTGTTGGCGGTGTTTGATAATTTAACCCGGCATGCCTGGGTCTACCGTCAGCTTTCCCTGCTTTTAGAGCGCTCTCCGGGCAGAGAAGCATATCCCGGCGATATCTTCTATTTGCATTCCCAGTTGATTGAAAGAGCGGCAAAGCTGAATCAGGAAAACGGCGGGGGCTCGATGAGTTTTTTGCCGATAGTAGAGACCCAGGAAGGAGATGTTACAGGCCTTGTTCCTTCCAATCTTATCTCAATGACCGACGGACAGATTTATTTGGATACCGGCCTGTTTCATGAGGGGTTTAAGCCGGCTATTGACCTCAGGCTTTCTGTTTCGCGGATCGGAAGCAAGGTTCAGTGCGAGGCGGTAAAAGAAGTATCCAGGGCATTAAAAGGCGAGTACACCCGGTATAAGGAACTGGTCAGTCTTACCCGGGTCAGAACCAAGCTTTCTTCCGAGGTAGAAGAGAGGCTGAAAAAAGGAGAGGCCTTAACCGCTCTTTTTATTCAGGATAAAAACAGCCCTTTGGCGCTGGAAGAGCAGATTGTTATTTTTTACGCGTTTAACAGAGGGATCCCCGAGATTTTAGATCCGGAAAAAATGGAAAAGTTCCAAAAAGAAATATATAAATACCTGCTTAAGACACAGCCGCAATTGCTTGAAAGGCTGTCTGTTGAAAAGACGCTGACTGAGGAAATAAAGCGGGGGCTGGATACGGCGTTTCAAGAGTTCTTTAAAATATAAGTTCGGGGCAGTTTCGGGGGCAGCTTCGGGGACATTATACTTAATTACCCCGAAGTCTTACAAATAGGTAATTAAGTATGGTGTCCCCGGAATTCGGAATTACGCACAACGCATAACGCACAACACAAGACGCGCAACGCAATCATGTTTCAATTAACCAAACTGCGCAAAGAGATAGATTTTAACAAGGAGATCGGCGGGATAATTAATGTTCTGCGGGGCGTGGCTTCTTCTGAATTCTACCGCCTGCAAAAGGCCAGAAAAAAACTCGACGAATTTATAGATTATCTGCAGGAATTTTTTCAGATGCTGGATATCAGGGACTGCCGGCATTTATTTTTAGAGAATTCTCCCTTGAGGCCCGCCATAGTATTGGTAACCTCGGATATCGGTTTTTTGGGAAAGCTGAACGTTTCAATAGTTAACAGCGCATTAGAGCAGTGCTCGGGAAACGAAGAATTGATTGTGGTCGGCAGGCAGGGCGCTAAATATATAGCCGAGGCCGGCCGGGAATTTAGCTTATTTAGCGGTATCGATAACGAGGTGGAATACAAGCAGGCTGAAGACCTGGCGGATTTTATTGTCCGGGGGTTTTTAGATAAAAAGTTTGGCCGGACGATTATTGTCTATCCCCAGTTTGTGTCTTTTGCGGTCTGGAAGGTGCAGATCTATCAGGTGCTTCCCTGCAGGTTTTTGTTCCGATTTATCGGCGAAAATAGCGCCGGCGGGGAAGAAAAGGTTATTGTTGAGCCGGAGTTAAACAAAGTAATAACGTATCTGGTGAAGATATGGATGAGTTACGTATTATACGGAATTTTCTGGGAGAGCAAACTTTCCGAATGGTCGGCGCGGGTAATGCATTTGGAAGGCAGTTCTGACGAGATCAAACAGATAGATAAAAAACTGCGCTTTCAGTATTTCAGGATTCTGCACGAAATTAGTGATAAAAATGTCCGGGAGGTTCTTTCCAGCCGGTTAGCGGTGGAGCGGATGAAAAAAACTGTTAAACCGCTAAACTGATAAATTGCTAAACTGTTATAGCAATTTAACCATTTAGCCATTTAGCCGTTTAACAATTTAACAATTTAACCATTTAACAATATAACGATATAATGTTATGGAAAAAGGTAAAGTCATCGCGGTCCAGGGACCGATCGTAATTGTAAAGTTTGAAACGAATGCCAAGCCCCCGCCTATTTATGCTGTCTTGGAGGCAAAGACTTACACCGGCCGGAGGGTGGTGCTGGAAGTGGTTGAATACCTGAGCAAAAGAGCCGAGGATGTCGGCAATGTCGCCAAGTGTATTCCGTTGACATCTATTTTCGGCTTACAGAGAAATGCCGAGGTTTTAGTTGGCGGCCTATCGATCGAAACTCCGGTAGGAAAAGAAGTTTGCTCAAGAATATTAAATGTCTTAGGCGAACCAATAGATAAAAAAGGCCCGGTTAACACAAAAGTCAGAAAACCGATCCATAAAAAACAGAAGGTTAATTTAGATATCAAAAGCCTGAGCCGGGCCAAATTTGAGCTGATGGAAACCGGGATCAAGGTGCTTGACCTTTTGTTCCCCTTGGTAAAAGGGACAAGGACCGGGATTTTGGGAGGAGCAGCGCTTGGCAAAAGCGTAATAATCCTGGAATTGATGCATAATGTCATCAGAAAACAAAAAGGCTTTTGTGTATTCACCGGGGCAGGAGAAAGGATCAGGGAGGGCAACGAACTTTATAATGAAATGCGCAGGCAGAAGATACTGGACAGGTCGATTCTGGTATTTGGCCAGATGAATGAATCTGCCGGGGCGAGGTTTGAGGTTGTCCATACCGGGATGACGATAGCAGAGCATTTTCAGCAGGAAAACGAGGATGTGATGTTTTTTATTGATAGTGTTTACAGGTTTGCCCAGGCCGGGAGCGAGCTTTCTACGCTTTTGGGCAGGATCCCTTCGGAGACCGGATATCAACCCACCTTAACTTCTGAGATGAGTGAGTTTCAGGAAAGAATCCGTTCAGGTTCCCAGGCCGCAATCACTGCCATTGAGGCGATTTACGTGCCCAGTGATGACCTGACTGACCCGGCAGTAGTTTGTATTTTCAGTTATTTAGATTCGATATTGATCCTTTCCCGCCAGCACGTGCAGTTGGGCCTTTATCCAGCCGTTGATCCGCTGTTATCTTCCTGTTCTTATCTGGACCCCCTGATTATAGGCCGGAGGCATTTTAGGATCAGCCAGGATGTGTTAAAGATCCTTAATAAATATGAGGAGCTGAGGCGGATTGTTTCGATTATCGGGATAGAAGAGCTTTCTAAAGAGGACCGGATTCTGTTTGAGCGGGCTCAGAGACTGCGCAATTTTTTTACCCAGCCGTTTTTTACTGCCGAGCTCTATACCGGCAGAAAAGGCGAATACGTGCCTTTAGAAAAGACGTTGAATAGCTGTGAAAAAATAATTTCCGGGGAACTGGATAAGAAGCCGGCCGAAGAGCTTTATATGATTGGAGCGCTGTGATGCGTCTTGCGCTATGCGCTATGCGTTATGCGTCAGGGGCAGCTTCGGGGGCAGCTTCGGGGACATTATACTTAATTACCCCGAAGTCTTACAAATAGGTAATTAAGTATGGTGTCCCCGGAATTAAGAAGTCTTACAAATAGGTAATTAAGTATGGTGTCCCCGGAATTAAAACGCACAACGCACAACGAAGAGGGAAAGTAATCTCATGGTAGCCAAGTTAGGCGAGATGCTGGTTGCAAAGGGCATAATCACCGGCCGGCAGTTAGAAACAGCCCTTTCCGAACAGCAGAAGAAAAAGGGTGAGCTGTTGGGCGCAACCCTGATCAGGCTGGGATATTTAAAAGAAGAGCAGTTGTTGGTTGTTCTTTCCGAGCAGTTAAGCATCCCCTATGTTAAATTAGGGAATATCCCTGTTTCTTCTTCGGCGATAGACAAGGTTCCGGCCAAGTTCGCCTGGCACTATAGGGTAGTTCCGATAAGATACAAAGGAGGCAAATTAACCATTGCTGCCTTTGACCCTCTGCGCTCGTTGAATGACCTGAAAATGTTTTTGGGCTATGAGATTGATCCGGTCCTGGCCTCGGAGGCCGAGATAATAAAGGCTATCAGAAAGTATTACGGGGTTGGCGCAGAAACTGTGCAGGGGATCATTGCCAAGGCGCCCAGGCAGTCTGTCGAGGCTAAACCGGCTGAAAAAGTAGAAGACATAACAAAATTAGCCGAGGATGCCTCAATAGTCAAGTTGGTAAACCAGATAATTTTGGAGGCCCATCGCAAAAGGGCTACTGATATTCATATCGAGCCTTACCGGGGAAAACTGGGCTTAAGGTACCGTATTGACGGCGTGCTTTATGAGGCGGATGTTTCACCGGAGATGAAGCGCCTTTTTTCAGCGATTATTTCCCGGATAAAGATTATGTCTAAGCTGAATATTGTTGAGCGCCGGCTTCCGCAGGACGGCCGGGCAGTTGTAAAGATCGGCGAAGACGAACTTGATTTAAGGATCTCGGTTATTCCGACCCGCCACGGAGAAGGGATGGTAATTAGGATCCTTCCTGCCAGGATGCTGTTCAGCCTAAAAAAACTAGGCTTGGAACAGAAAAACTTAAATACAATAGAGGAATTGATAAAAAAACCGCACGGAATAATCTTTATCAGCGGACCTACGGGAAGCGGAAAGACCACCACGCTTTACGCTTGTTTAAGCAGTATCAAAAGCACTAAAAACAAAATAATTACTATTGAAGACCCGATAGAATACGAGCTTGAAGGTATAAGCCAGATTCAGGTTATGTCTGAAATCGGATTTACCTTTGCCCAGGGCCTGCGAAGTATGTTGAGGCACGACCCGGATATAATGATGGTCGGAGAGGTCAGGGATTTAGAGACGGCAGAGCTGGCGATCAGGATTGCCCTGACCGGGCACCTGGTCTTTTCCACGGTGCATACCAATGACGCTGCCGGAGGCATAACCAGATTATTGAACATCGGGATTGAGCCGTTTTTGGTGGCTTCTTCGGTGGAGGCGTTTATTGCCCAGAGGCTCATTCGGCTTATCTGCCCGAAGTGTAAACAAGAAGACGAAGCAAGCAGTGAAATTAAACGGCAAATAATAAAAGACGTTAGCGCTGTTAACCCCGGGCTTAAAGAATCTGATATCCATTTTTACCGGGGCCGGGGATGCGAAGAGTGCAATTTTACCGGTTTTAAAGAAAGGACGGCTATTTATGAAATATTGGTGGTTAATAAAGAAATCAAGGAATTAATTCTGGAAAAGTCCTCAACCGACAAGATAAATGAACGGGTGATCAGCCAGGGTATGAAGACGCTTCGCGTCTCGGGTTGGGAAAAGGTCATTGCCGGCCTGACTACGCCGCAGGAGATAATAAGGGTGACTCAGGCGGAGGAGGAGTGATGCGTCTTGCGCTATGCGCTATGCGTCATGTGTCAGGGGCAGCTTCGGGGGCAGCTTCGGGGACATTATACTTAATTACCCCGAAGTCTTACAAATAGGTAATTAAGTATGGTGTCCCCGGAATTACCGGAATTAAAAGAAGTCTTACAAATAGGTAATTAAGTATGGTGTCCCCGGAATTAAGAAGTCTTACAAATAGGTAATTAAGTATGGTGTCCCCGGAATTAAAACGCACAACGCATAGCGCACAACGCACAACGAAATGTTTAAAGTGTCTATAATCGATATAAAAACTGCTGAGGTTGTATTCAGCGGAATGACTAACTCGGTTGCCCTGCCCGGGCAGGAAGGAGAGTTTTCTCTTTTAGATTTTCATCAGTCGATGGTTTCCTGTCTGCAAAAGGGCAAGGTTGAGGTGGAGGGAAATCCACCTTTAGCGATCGAAAAAGGCATTAGCCGAATGGAAGGAAACGAGCTTTCTATTCTCGTAGAAAGATAATTCGTCTCGCGTCTTGCGCTGTGCGTCATGCGCTGTGCGCTGTGCGTCAACGCAGTTTCAGGGCAGCTTCGGGGGCAGCTTCGGGGACATTATACTTAATTACCCCGAAGTCTTACAAATAGGTAATTAAGTATGGTGTCCCCGGAATTACCGGAATTAAAAGAAGTCTTACAAATAGGTAATTAAGTATGGTGTCCCCGGAATTAAGAAGTCTTACAAATAGGTAATTAAGTATGGTGTCCCCGGAATTACCCGGAATTAAGAAGTCTTACAAATAGGTAATTAAGTATGGTGTCCCCGGAATTATGAAAACGCAAGACGCACAGCGCATAGCGCATAGCGCACAACGCACAACGGAGAGGATATGACAAGGTTCAATTACAAAGCGAAAAAAGGGCCGAAAGAGATTATAAGCGGGATCCTGGAGGCAGGGACTGAAAAGTCAGCTCTTGAAAAGCTGGAGCAGATGGGGTATGTGCCGGTCAGCGTTGTTGTAGTTGAACAAGGTTCTAAAGGCCCGGTTTCTCCTGCCTCCACGGCTTTCTCAGGGGCCAAAAGGCCGGGCATGTTTTCCAAAATCCGCTCTAAAGACCTGACTATATTTACCGAACAGCTTGCCGGCCTGGTTAAATCTAAACTGCCAATTTTAGAGGCGGTAGATATCCTTTTTGAACAGACCGAGAGCCCGGCGTTAAAAGAAATTATTTCTAATATCCGGCAGGAGATAAAAGACGGCAGTACTTTATCAGAGAGCTTAGGCAGATATCCCGGTACCTTCTCGGTTTTATATGTTAATATGGTTCGTTCGGGAGAATCCGGGGGAGTGCTGGAACAGACCTTGCTCAGGTTAGCTGATTTTAGAAATAAACAGGAGGAAATAAAGGCAGGGGTCAGCTCGGCCCTGGCCTACCCGATTTTTATAATAATGGTCGGGACAATAACTGTGTTTGCTTTGCTGGCGTTTGTTATCCCCCGGCTGACTTCTCTGTTTGAAGAAATGGGGCAGGTTTTACCTTTGTCCACCAGGATACTGATGATGTTGAGCAGCCGGATCAAAAGTTATTGGTACTGGGGCGTGCTGGCAGTGTTGGCCGTGGTTTTTATGCTTCGGCGCAGAGGTACTAAAGGAAAGGAAAAGATGATGTTTGACCGGCTTAAACTTAAACTGCCCCTGCTGGGAGACTTTATCAAGAAATCAACGTTGGCAGCATTTTCCAGGACCTTTGGAATACTGCTGGCTAACGGAATACCGGTATTTCAGGCGTTGGAGATAAGCATACCAACAGTGGATAACGAGGTATTCAGGTCAGAACTGCGTAAAGTCTGCCATGGCGTTGTAGACGGCGTTTCTTTAGAGCAGAGCATGAAAAGGTCGGATCTTTTTCCCCGCTTTATGACTAACATGCTTGCAGTGGGAGAAAGAGGGGGGAATTTGAAAGAGGCCCTGCTGGATGTAGCTGATTTTTATGAACGCCAGTTAAACAAGGCGGTAAAGGTAATGACCTCTTTGCTTGAGCCGATAATAATTTTAGCAGTTGGCTTAGTGGTCGGATTTATTGTTTTTGCCATGCTTATGCCGATCTTTTCGATAAATATTGCGGGATGATACTTCCACGTCGTTGTGCGCTGTGCGCTGTGCGTCTTGCGTTTTGGCGCTTTTAAATCCCGTTTTTCTTTAAAAAATAGTTTTTGTTTTTTTAACGCAAAACGCACAGCGCACAACGCATAGCGCACAACGCACAGCGCAACGCAGTTTCGGGACAGCTTCGGGGACATTATACTTAATTACCCCGGAAGTCTTACAAATAGGTAATTAAGTATGGTGTCCCCGGAATTATGCACAACGCACAGCGCACAACGCAAATGAGAGGAGAAATTATAATGCGCTACGAGAAAGGCTTTACACTGATAGAGCTGCTGCTGGTCGTGGTTATTCTGGCCAGCCTGGCGGCAATGGTGATACCCAGATTTGCCGGCCGCACAGAGCAGGCCAAGATTGCTGTTGCCGGGACAGACGTTACTTCTAATATACCGGTGGCCCTGGACCTCTATGAGCTGGATAACGGCAGGTATCCGGCCAGCCTGGAGGCCTTGCTTACCAACCCGGGAGGCGCCAAGAACTGGAGCGGACCCTACATTAAGAAAAAACCAATCGATCCCTGGGGCAATCAGTACCAATACCGGTGCCCCTCGTCCCACGGCCGGGACTTTGATTTATATTCTTTCGGGCCTGACGGCACAGAAGGCAGTGATGATGTTACCAATTGGGAAGAATGAATTAGTCGGCCAGTCGGCCAGTGAGCCAGTTAGCCAGTTGAACCCGTTCACTCGTTCACTCGCTCACCGGCTAACTAAGCAAGGTTTCACTTTAGTCGAAATAATAGGTTACGTATATGAGGAGTAGTGTTGAGCAGCAAGATGAGTAATTTGTTAACCAGTGAGCCAGTTAGCCAATTGAACCCGTTCACCCGTTCACTCGCTCACCGGCTAACTAAGCAAGGTTTCACTTTAGTCGAAATAATAGTCAGCATGGC
>JAYELI010000045.1 GCA_034717435.1 Candidatus Omnitrophota bacterium | reverse complement strand
GGAATACTCAGGACTTCCTTCGGTCGCCCTTCGGGAATACTCAGGACTTCCTTCGGTCGCCCTTCGGGAATACTCAGGACTTCCTTCGGTCGCTTACGCTCCCTCAGGATGACACCTATCTTAAAAAAAACAAAATTAAGGACTTGGGAAGTGTGCAGTTTTAAACTTTAAACTGTGCACTTTTAATTTTTAAATAACACTGTTTTGAAAAATACTTGACAAAGAAGGATTTGTAAGGTATATTTGATAATGGAAACCGTTATCAATAGGAGATGACCGATGCCTGGACGAAATGGAACAGGACCACCCTGGTGGCACGGAAGATTTCGGGGACGCGGCTACAGAATGACAGTGCCAAGACAGTTAATATTGGACGTATTAAGTAAAACGTCTAAGCATTTAAGTGCTGAAGATGTATATCTGGCTGTTCATAGGATCTACCCCGGAGTGGGGCTTACGACTGTTTATCGCACCTTAGAACTACTGGTTCAGATGGGACTTGTTTTTAAGTTTGATTTTGGGGATCGGAGAGCGCGCTATGAATTATCAGATGGTCCTAAAGGCGAAAGGCATCATCACCATTTAGTATGCAGGAAATGCGGCAGGGTCGTTGACTATACAGAGTTTATTAATGAGGAAGCGGAGTTGCTTGACAAAACTGAAAAAGTCCTTTCTCAAAAGTATAATTTTAAAATTACAAATCATCTTATCCAATTTTATGGATTATGCAGTGAATGCGGCCAATCATAGAATGAAGTAGATATTTCGGACGCTGTTATTCATCGCGTCCTCAGTATAAATTCGCATTTATAACTTACCTCACTTTGTTTCGTAAGTTATAGGTTCATTTAAAGGAGGTGATTAAAATGCCAGGTGGAGACGGAACTGGTCCTGGAGGAATGGGACCGATGACAGGCCGTGCTGCCGGTTATTGCGCTGGTTACCCTGTGCCGGGTTATATGAACCCAGCTGTTGGTAGAGGTTGGAGGGGTAGGTTTGGCGGCGGCTGGGGCCGAGGAGGCGGCTGGGGCCGAGGCCGTGGCTGGGGCCGATGGGCAGCATATCCATACGGAGCAGGTTTTTACGAAGCGCCGCAAGCAGGAAGTTATTACGGGGGGTCTTTGACTTCTCAGCAGGAAGCTGATATGCTTAAGGAACAGGCCGAAGCAATGCAGGAAGAGATCAAGGCGGTCAACCAGCGGATTAGCGAGCTGGAATCGGCAGCAAAAAAGAATAAATAAAAATGCTCAAATTAAAACGGAGCAGGCGAGACAAAACTTGCTTGTCTGCTCCTTTCTGCCTGTTGCCAGGCAGGTTGAGTATTCACTATTAAATGGAGGTGCTTATGCGGGTAGCTATATCTACAGATGGAGATTTTGTGTCTGCCCATTTTGGCCGTTGCCCGTTGTTTACCATTATTGATATTAAAAATGGTAAAGTGGCCAAGAAAGAGATTGTCAATAACCCGGGCCATCAACCGGGATTTATCCCGCAGTTTTTACACCGGCAGGGAGTTCAATACATAATTTGCGGCGGTATGGGCATGCGGGCAACGGGGTTTTTTGACGAACTCGGCATACAGACAATCGTTGGTATCAGCGGCAGGGTAGAGGATGTAATAGAAAAACTGCAAAAAGGAACGCTGGAGGGCGGTGAAAGTTTATGCAGTCCCGGTTCGGGGAGGGGTTATGGGGTAGAAAAGACCGTATGTGACCATCCCGATGATGAGAACCATAAACAGTAATTAAGAGGAGGAGCTATGAAGGTTTGTGTTACTTCCGAAGGAAAAACCCTTGATTCTAAGGTTGATCCTCGTTTTGGCAGGTGCCGGTATTTTGTGTTTGTAGATGCCGATACTTTAGCGTTCGAGGCAATGCAAAATCCGAATATCGAAGCAATGGGAGGGGCAGGAATTCAGTCCGGCCAGCTTATTGCAGAAAAAAATGTAAAAACAGTACTTACCGGTAATGTCGGTCCTAATGCTTTTCAGACTTTGCAATCAGCGGGTATAGATATAATTACCGGGGCATCAGGTACCGTTAAAGAAGCGGTGGAAAAATATAAAAAAGGTGAATTGAAACCCACAGAAGGGCCAAGCGTAAGTTCAAAATTTGGCATACCGCCAAAAAAATAACCTGAAAAAAATATAAAAGAAACAATAGTATTTCCAAAACAAGGGGGTGTAAAATGCCAGGTGGAGATGGAACAGGACCATTCGGCCGGGGCCCGGGATCAGGTAGAGGCATGGGCAGAGGCGGCGGCAGAGGCAGAATGGGCGGAAATCGCCCTGGAGCAGGGCCGGGAGGAGGATGCGTGTGCCCAACTTGCGGCACAAGGGCATCTCATCAGGTGGGAGCTCCTTGTTATTCTATGAATTGTCCTAAGTGTGGAACAAAAATGATTAGAGAATAGGATAAGTATGATTATTGCTGTCGCCAGCGGCAAGGGCGGAACGGGTAAGACCACAGTTGCGACGAATCTTGCATTGTCGATTCCGAACACGCAGATTTTAGATTGCGATGTGGAAGAACCCAACTCTCATATTTTTATAAAGCCGGAAATCAAAAACAAAGAGCTTGTCTCTATCCCCGTGCCTAAAGTTGATGAGTCTAAATGTGACGGGTGCGGCAGGTGCCGGGCAGTTTGTGTATATAATGCCATAGCGGTTGTAAATAAAAAAGTTTTAATATTTCCTGAGCTTTGTCATGGATGCGGTTCATGCACTTATTTTTGCCCTCAACATGCGATAGAAGAGGTTAACAGGGAAATAGGTTGTGTTGAATTGGGAAACAAAAGAGATTTACAATTTGCCCATGGTAAGCTTAACATAGCAGAGATGATGGCTCCGCCGCTGATTAAAGCGGTTAAAAAACATATCAATCCCGCTCGGGTAAATATTATTGACGTACCTCCCGGAACATCCTGCCCGGTAATTACAGCCATAAAAAAAAGCGATTTTTGCATCCTGGTCACTGAACCAACTCCGTTTGGCTTAAACGACCTTATCCTTGCGGTTGAAGTGGTAAGGAAACTTAAAATTCCATTTGGTATTGTTGTTAACCGCTCTGATTTGGGGGATAGAAAAACAGATAATTACTGCCGCCGGGAGAACATACCGATATTTATGAAAATACCATTTAAAAAAGAAATAGCTTCCTGTTATTCAAATGGCGGGGCAATTGTAGAGTTTTTTCCCGGATACCGGCAGCAGTTTTATAAGTTGTTTGAGACAATTAAAGATGTTGTCGAAAAACCAAAGAAATAAAAACATTTTTTAAAGGTTAATTATGAAACAAATTGTGGTAATAAGCGGCAAGGGCGGCACAGGCAAAACAGTAATTACAGGTGCTTTTGCTGCTTTAGCGAAAAATAAAGTGATGGCTGACTGCGATGTTGATGCGGCAGACTTGCATTTATTGTTGAAGCCTCAGATAAAAGAAAGATACATATTCAAAAGCGGAGTGACGGCATTTATTAATAGAGAACTTTGTATTCAGTGCGGTAAATGTATCGAATTGTGCCGTTTCGATGCTATAAGTAAAGGCTTTATAGTAGACCCAATTTTCTGTGAAGGATGTGCGTTTTGTAGTTTTGCCTGTCCCGTAAAAGCTATAGAGATGAAAGAGAATACTTCAGGCGAATGGTTTATATCAGATACGAGATTCGGCCCGATGGTGCATGCCAAACTTGGTATTGCTGAGGAAAATTCAGGAAAACTCGTTGCGCAAGTTAGGCAAAGAGCAAAACAGATAGCAGAAAAGCAAAACTTCGATTGGGTTATTATAGATGGCGCTCCGGGAATAGGCTGTCCGGTTATCGCCTCTATTACGGGGGTAGATTGCGCCTTAGTTGTAACCGAACCGACATTGTCAGGACTGCATGATGCCGGAAGGGTTATCAGTGTTACTAAGCATTTTGGAATTCCGACAAAATTAGTGGTGAATAAATATGATTTGAACCTTGAAATGACGGAAAAAATAGAAAAATATTGCCGCAAAAACAATATTTCGTTTATTGGAAAGGTAAGATTTAATAAATCTGTGGTAAAAGCGATGGTTGAAGGAAAAACAATCATAGAATATAATGACGGTGGAACAAAAGAAGAAATTGTCGGTATATGGGAGAAGATGCAAAAATGAGAATTCATATACTTTTTAATAATGAATCATTAAGCAGGAAATTTTCCGTAGGCTGGGGTTTTTCCTGCTTGGTCGGTAACCATATTTTATTTGATACGGGAGAAAACGAAAAATATCTGTTTAGGAATATGAAAAGTATGAATGTTGACATTTCAAATATAGAAACAGTTGTTATTTCTCATGAGCATTGGGACCATACGGGTGGTTTATGGGGAATATTAGAACAAAACAGAGGGCTTAAAGTTTACGTTTGTCCCGGCTTCAGCAAAGAATTCAAAAAACAGGTAGAAAATTTACATGGAAAACTTATAGAGGCAGATAAATTTGTTGAAATTTCAAAGAATATTTTTATTACCGGCGAAATGCCCGGAACATACAATGGCCGGTATATGCCCGAACAGGCGCTTGTTGTAACGACAGAGAACGGCATTACTGCGATTACCGGATGTGCCCACCCTGGAATTATAAAGATGATAGAAAGTATAAAAGAAAAATTTTTTAACAAACGGTTCTATTTAGCATTCGGAGGATTTCATTTAACAAATAAAGATGAAAAAGCCATAAAAACGATAGTTGAAAGATTTAAACAAATGGGAATTAAGAAAGCCGGCCCCGCTCATTGCAGCGGCAAAGCAGCCGAGCAGATTTTTAATAAGGAGTATGAAGATAACTTTATTGCGATAAGAACAGGGCAGGTACTGAAAGTCTGATCTATAAAATACGTTAAATAAAACGGGAACATAAAATGGCAAATTTCAGACAGATTAATCAAGCAAAAAAATTATTAGGATTAGACGACTACGCAACATTAGAAGAGGTAAAGGCTGCTTACAGAAAGCTTGCTTTAAGGCATCACCCGGATAAATGTTCCGATGGCAAAAAAAAGGAGCGTGAAGAAGAATTTAAAAAGATAACCCATGCTAATGACATTCTTATGGCCTACTGTGCAGGCTACAAGTATTCTTTTAAAGAAAAGGACGTAAAGAGGAATGTCATGAATAAAGAACTTTACGAACATCTTAAGAGATTTTACGATGGTTGGTGGGGGGACCTGGACCTATGAATGATATTTTTAATTGTTATTATAAAAAATATGATGCATGGTATGATAAAAACAGGTTTGCTTATTTATCGGAGATAGAAACCATTAAAAAAGTCTTGCCTAAAAAAGGCAGAGGTTTGGAAATTGGCGTAGGCACGGGAAGGTTCGCTGCGCCTTTGGGCATTACAACCGGGATTGACCCGTCAGAAAATATGCTTGGGGTTGCCAAAGAGAAGGGCATAAATGTGCACCTGGGTTTTGGCGAACATCTTCCATTCAAGAATGCTGCTTTCGATTATGTAATGATTGTCATTACGTTGTGTTTTGTTCAAAACCCGGAGAAAGTTTTAAAAGAATCCAGAAGAGTTTTAAGGAAAGGTGGAAACATTATTGTCGGCATCGTAGATAAGAATAGTTTTTTAGGTAAATTTTACCAGAAAAAGAAAAGTATATTTTACAAACAGGCAAATTTTTTCAGCGTCAAGGAAGTTGCTGGTTTGCTTAAAATTACGGGGTTTAACCGGTTTTCTTATTACCAAGCAGTATTTCAGCTGCCGGATAGAATGAATTCTATCGAAAATCCGCAAAAAGGATTTAAAAAAGGCGGATTTGTGGTAATCAAGGCCGGAAAAGCCGCCGGTTGATGCTTTTGAAAATTAAGCTATGGTGATCGCGCAAATTTATAAAGAATTAAAACAGCATGCCCCCTTTACAATTTTCGGAGCAATTATCGGCATAGCTATTATGTTGTTGTTCCGGAAGGTGTCTTTCAGGGTTTCCCATAATATTTTCTATGTACTTCATCCCCTGCACGTTGTTCTAAGCGCCCTTGTTACCGCATCGATGTATAAACTTCATAAGTGTCCGCGCATCGGAAGCAGATGTATCAGGGGCGGATGTAATTTTTGGATTCTGATTATTATCGGTTATACAGGTTCTATCGGAATAGCTACCTTAAGTGATTCAATTATTCCTTACCTGGGAGAGGTTTTGCTTAAGATGCCGAACAGGGGCATTCATATAGGTTTTATCGAAAAATGGTGGTTGATCAATCCTTTGGCATTTTTAGGTGTTGCGATAGCATATTTTAATCCGGAAACAAAAATTACACATTCCGGGCATGTTTTGTTAAGCACAGCGGCTTCGTTGTTTCATATAATTATGGCACTAGGGCAAGGGCTGCATTGGCTGCACTATGTAATTGTTTTTATTTTTCTATTTTTAGCGGTATGGATACCCTGCTGCGTAAGCGATATTGTATTTCCCCTTTTGTTTGTAAAGGAACCAAAACATAATTGACTGATACCAGGGCAGTTTACGCTCTGGATCCAGTTACAGGTTTTGAACTGCTGCAGCCGTAAGATAGTAATTATCGGAGGATAAAATTATGAAGCAAATTTTGATTGCGTTAACAATGGGTTTTTTGATCAGCAGCGTGGATGTTCAAGGCTCTACTTCAAACGGCGGAATCGTAGTCCTGGAAACAAATCAGGGCGTAATAGAAATTAAATTAATGCCTGATCTGGCTCCTAAGACCTGTGAGAATTTTACCAGGCTGATCGCAGAAGATTATTATAACGGGATAATCTTTCATAGAGTAATAAAAGATTTTATGATCCAGGGCGGAGACCCCAGCGGAACAGGAAGGGGCGGCAAGTCAATCTGGGGTAAGCCCTTTGAGGATGAAGTAAGCCCTAAAATTACATTTAACAAGGCCGGCTTAGTGGCTATGGCGAATGCCGGCCCAAATACAAACGGCAGCCAATTCTTTATTACCACCGCGAAAACACCCTGGCTGAACATGAAACACACAATTTTTGGCGAGGTTATATCAGGTTATGACGTTGTGCAAAAGATAGAAAATACTCCCGTGGACAGATCCGGCAGGCCTGCCGGTGAGCAAAAGATTATAAAGGCGTACATAAAATAGGTTAGGAAAACAAAGTGTTAATGATAACCCTCGGGGCGGTTTGTTATCAGGAGTATAATCGAGAAAGGCAATAGGTCAAAAAAGGAGGACATTATGGTCACATTGGTCAGGCTGTTTGGTGTTGTGATGGTGGCTTGCGGGGTTATTTTTCTAATAAGCCCGGATCTGATGAAGAAATATATAGATTTCTGGACGGGAGCAAGAGGAATAAAGAGAATTTATGCCGGAGGGGTTTTAAGCCTGTTAATCGGTATTTTCATGCTGTTTGCTGCTTCAGAGTGCAGTGTACCCGAGTTTGTAATTTTTATCGGCATCTGGGGGATTGTCAAGGGGATAGTTCTTTTTATCCTTGGGGGGCTGAAAAAACTGGCACCCATATTTAATTGGTACACAACAAGGAAGCTTGTAGTACTGCGTATCATGGCCTTTTTAGTGTTAACCCTTGGCACGCTATTGATTTGTTCTGCGTAGCGTTAAAAAGCTTTCAATGCCGGCCGAATTTAATTTGAAAGGATAAATTTTGAAAATCGATTCTATAGTAGGCGTAATTGCCGGAACCCTGTGCGCGGTGTCATTTTTACCTCAGGTAATACAAGTTGTTAGAACAAAGCACACAAAGGATTTGTCCCTGGCTACGTTTCTGGTTCTCTCCCTGGGTATTTTTTTGTGGTTGATATACGGCATCTTAATAGAACAACTCCCTGTGATTTTGGCAAATGGGGCGATATTGCCGCTGGCTGTTTTGATTCTTATAATGAAGATTAAATACAAATAACTTTTTAAAGGAGGTGTGCTGTGGCTGAGTTTATAGTGATTAAGCTATTCGGTATTGCCATGGTGTCTGCCGGGGTTGTTTTCCTGATAATTCCGGATGCCATAAAGAAGTATCTGACTTACTGGACAAAAGCCAAGAGAGTCTATACAGGAGCGGGGTTAAGTGTCTTGGCTGGTATTATTTTCTTGCTTGTTGCTTCACAATGTAAATTGGCCTGGTTTGTAGCCCTGCTTGGTATCTGGGCAATTGTCAAGGGTATTATTCTTTTTGTGCTCGGGCCGAAAAAATTCACATCCAAGGTTAACTGGTGCTTATCAAAACCACCGGGAGTTCTGCGGATGATGGCCGTTTTGGCGTTGGTCATTGGCACAATGCTTGTCTGCTCTGTGTAGCGGATAGAAAACAAAACAGAGGTCTAAAATGGTCGCTGATATACTGGGTACAATTTGGGTATTGCTGGGGCTGTTGTGGATAATCAAACCCCGGATGTTAAGGAACCGGCTGGCAAAGAAGATGAATCGTAAAATGCGCTGGATCGTGTATGGTTTTATCATAATGCTGGCATTTTCTTTGCTGGGCGTAGTAATGAAGGCGCAAGGCATACCCTTAAAGATTGCCGGATCAATCGGGATATTGATTGCCGTAAAAGGCATTCTTACGGTTAAGTCAAAGGCCTCGGAAAAGATAGCCGGCTTTTGGACCGATAGGCCCCTGGTATTTTTCAGGATATGGGGCGGGATTATTCTGGTGAGCGGGGTGCTGTTGATTTTAAGTTAAGACCGGAAGGACTGCTGGGATGAAAATAAAATGGCCTCGATCATCCGAAAGAGGCTTTTTTGCATTATTGGGGCTTCTGCTGGTTGCGGTAATGATTTTAATTCTTTATTGGACGGTATTGAAGGTTTATTCCGGAAAGACTCCTCTTGCCGGCAGAAAAACCGAAAAGGCATTGGCAGAACAGGGCATGGATGTTTCGAATCAACAGGCAATCTTAAATAGCTTTCAGGAAAAGATACGGGATGCCGAAAAAAAGCTTCTGGAGCATGAGAAGAAAATAGAAAGTTTAACAAAGTGGTAGTTTAAAAAGAGCATTTCAGGGACGAGTTTGAGCTTGACCGTGGAACAGGTTTGAGATTGTTGCCCCGGGAATTAGAGGAGGTAAAAGTGGAGACTTTTGAATCAATAGTTAAGAGGACAAGCATAAGGCAGTATCGGGACAGGCCGATCGAAAAACCGCTGCTGGAGAAACTTGTTGATGCCGCCAGGCGGGCGCCCAGCGCAAGGGCTGTTGAGCCGTGGGAATTTGTGGTTATCGAGAATAAAGAAACATTGACCAGGCTCGGACAGACAGCCAGTTCGGGCGTTTTTATTAAGGATGCGGTTGCTTGTATAGCGGTATTTTGCAAAGAAACTAAATATTACCTTGAAGATGGATGCGCTGCTACTGAAAATATCCTGCTTGCCGCCGCAGACCTTGGCCTGGGAGCGTGCTGGGTAGCCGGCGATAAAAAGCCTTATGCAGATGAGGTTTCAAAACTCTTAAACGCCCCTCCCGGATTGAAGCTGGTGAGTCTGGTGTCTTTAGGGTGGCCAAAGGAAGAAGACAAACGAGAAAAAGTCCGCAGTTTGCAGGATGTGATACACTGGGAAAGATTATAGCATTATCATATTAGAAATGGAGAATTGATATATGAGTTGTAAAAAATATTTTTGCGGAAATAAGATGGAGCGAATACCGGATGCAGGATTTAAAATGATGTCTTTTATATTTAGGCTTAAAGATGTTTTTTCTCCGCCCGAAGGGCGGCTTGATGGTTTTGAGATAAAAGAGGGTTTTACTGTAATAGACTATGGCTGCGGCCCGGGAAGGTATTTGAGGAAGGCATCTCAATTGGTTGGCCCAAACGGAAGGGTATATGCCGCAGACATACATAAGCTGGCAATAAAAGCGGTAAAAGAAAAGATAGAAAAATATAATTTAAAGAATGTTATACCGGTATTGGTAAAAGGGTATTCTTGTAATATTGGCGGCCATACTGCTGATATGATTTATGCGTTGGATATGTTTCATATGATCAAAGAGCCGGATCCGTTTTTAAAAGAATTACATCGTCTGTTAAAAAAAGACGGTTTTTTAATAATCGATGACGGCCATCAGCCCCGTAATGAAGCAAAAATGAAGATAGCTGCTTCAGGAATTTGGGATATTGCCGGGGAATCCAGACACTATTTAACGTGCATCCCTGTGAGCGGTTAGAAAAAACGGTTTTGACAACGTAAAAAGACAATGAGGATGAAAATTTTATTTTTATTTGCCGCAATCGCGATTCTATTCTCCGGGGGATGCGGAAGATTTAACCAGGATGAATTCAATTTAGAAGAGATTTTAAAATTCCGGCCTTCGGGGGAAAAATACCTTTTTGATTACGGGGACATTTTGGAAGATGTAAATGAATATACCAATCAGTATCTAAAGGGTATCCGGGAAAGATATTCTATAGAGGTGATGATTGTGAGTGTGCCTTCTTTAGAAGGAGAAAATACCGTTGAGGAACTTGCGGTTAAACTGCTGAATAACTGGGGGGTTGGCAGGGGTTATGGGGGAAGGGCAGTTTTGCTTCTTTTTGCAAATAAGGAGAAACAGGTCAAATTAGAGGTTTCTTACGAATTAGAGGATGTGTTTACTGATGCCTTTTGCGGTTATATAGAAGAATTACAGCTAAAGCCGTATTTTTTAAGCGGCCGGATCGGCACAGGCCTTCTGGCGGTTATGGAAGAGATAGAAAACCGGGCTCAGATTAAACATCAGGGAGATTATACCTCAAGTTATATCACGCAGTTAGACGGGGATTTGTTATCAGGGGGAGCAGGCGCGAAAAAAGATTTGTTAAAGTTTGAAAAAGAAGAAGTGAAAGATATTGGCTCAAAATACCCCGCAGGAAAAACGCCTGATGAGGCCTGGCAGACGCTGATACAGAGCTGGCGGGAAAAAGTGAGGGATCCTAACTTAGGTATTTATACAGAAATCACTAAGCTTTACTTTAAGGATTATCAGAACTTGCCTGATTCTAATTACGATAAGAATGTTCGCAATTATGCTGATAAACCTTATCAAGTTATTAAAAATGAGAATTATGCAGTGATCTTTTTTGGCAATAAAAATGGTTGGGATAATGCGCCATTTTTATTTTGCAGAACTCAAGAAGGATGGAAATATGATGTAGCCCATATGAGAAAATATATAAGGATGGGGCAAAGTCCTTATTGGGGGATGGAAAGAGCGAATTATCCTTATGCTGGTCTTTTATCCTGTTGCCCTTACTGGATGGGCCAGGATATACCTTTGGAAGGAGAGGATGTTTATAGAATAGAGAAAGATGAAGCATTGGCCAAGGAGATTAAAAGAGCAGGAAAGGCGTATAGAGATAATCCCGATGATTTCAATGCTGCTATGAAACTGGGGAGGTTGTATACAATAGCCTCAATGGGGCCAAAAACTATCCCTATCTTAAAAAAGGCAAAGCAGCTTAATCTTAAAAGCCCGTTTCCTTTTAAATATTTGGCAATTGAGCATGTTGATGCTTTTTATCAGTATAACCAGGCGATTAACGAATTAAAAGAATATGTAAAAAGAGAACCGCGGGATGTATTCGGCCATAATTTTTTGGGGTATCTTTATTATTGTACTGAGGATTACCCGGGGGCTATCGAGGAACTTAAAAGAGCCGTTCAGTTGCGGCCGGATAATTGTTACGCTTACTGCAAACTGTCCCGTTCTTATGGCGAGCTTTATCTAAAGGCATCGCCATTAGACTTTCGACGCGATAAATACAAGGAATTGGCGGTAGAGATGCTGGAAAAGGCTCAAAGAGTATCCAATCCTGGCTTGCAAAGGATTGGCTGGCTAAAGTATTGGCTGAGAAAGAAAAATCTTGTTGCATACTAAGGGAGACAACTTTAATCTTAAAGAGGGGGACACTTTGATGCAAAAAAACGCAAACGGTACAATATGCTAGGATACCTGATTTTACTATTTACCCTGATTCCGGTTATAGAACTGGCGCTTTTGATCAAGGTTGGGCAGTATATCGGCGCGGGTTATACGATCGGGATAGTTATCTTTACGGGGGTTGCCGGGGCGTATCTGGCGAAGATGCAGGGGCTTCTTATCCTGCACAGGATCCAGGAGGACGTAAACCAGGGGATTATGCCGGCGGATAAGTTATTTGATGGTGTTTTAATCTTATGCAGCGGCATACTGCTTTTAACCCCGGGGTTTATTACCGACATAATCGGCTTTATGGGCTTGCTTCCCTTAACGCGGAATTGGTTTAAGCGCTGGCTTAGGAGGAAAATAGAAGATATGATTAGTCAGGGAAAGATTATTACGATTACTCCGTTTAAGCCAAAGGGATCACATTAGCCATTATGCAGTTTAATATAACCAAGGCTAAACAAAAGGCCTTGAAGAAGAAAATGCAGCGGTTGGGCGTTTGTGAAAATGACCTCGAGGAAAGGTTTATCCGTAGTCCAGGCATCTTTAAAATCCTTGGTCAAAGATAATATAGTGCATAAAGACGGGACAAGGTATTATATAGGCGATCCCTTTTTTAAATTATGGCTCCAAAAGAATATTTCCATATAAGAAAAGTTGATTATTTTTTAAAGTTATCCACAACCCATAGGGCATGCTTAAGCATGCCCTATGGGTTTAAAACTCCGGGTTAATCAGCACAAAAGTTAGTTTTTTTACTTGAAATGATGAGAGCGGCTCTTGGCGGAATTGGAAACATTCCTGACGCTGACCCTATAATATTCGTGAATTTTTGAATAAATTAAATAGTAAAACAAAATAACATCCGGGCACGCAATACTTGGTTGAGTATTACGTTCCCGGAATTTTTTTAAATAAAACGCAGATTTCCGCAGACGTCGCCGCTTCGTCCTGAAGTTTCGGGAGGGGGCAAGAGAGAAAGTTCTTGCAGATTTCAGGCCGGCGGGATATAATTATCAATATATGATTAATGCAAACGAAAAGGTTAAGCTGCTAAAAAGTTATTTTTTGCAAAGGCCGGATGTTACAATGGCGTTTTTATTCGGCTCTTATGCTAAAAATACGGCAATTTCTGAATCGGACTTTGATATCGCGATTTATTTTGAACCGGAAACAAAAGCCATTGAGTGGGAAGAGGAACGATTTTATCCTCAGGAAGATAAAATATGGGGAGATGTCGAGAAACTCGCGGGACTGAAAACCGACTTGATAGTTTTGAACCGCGCGCCGGCCAGTTTGGCTTTTTCAGTTATTCAGGGCGGAGTTCCAATAGTTATTAAGGACAGAGCCTTATACTTGAGATTTCTTTTGACGATAAGTTCGGCTGCTGAATACTTTCGGGAGTTTACCAAAGATTTTTGGGCCATAAAACAACGCGCCTCTTCATTAAACGAAGCTGATAAAAATAGACTGATCAGAATAACCGATTTTATGGAAACGGAATTAAATGATTATTCAAAATTTATCAATTTAGAACAAGGTGCTTATGAAGCAAATACAGCGGTCAGACGTAACGTTGAAAGGTGGGTAGAAAATATTGTTAATTCTTCAATTGATATTGCAAAAATTATACTGGCTTCAGAGAAAAAGCGAATTCCCCAAACCTATCGCGAAGTTATGGAAGAATTAGCTCTTCTTGATAATTTTGATAAAAATTCAGCGGAAAGGTTAGCGGCATTTGCCAAGTTGAGGAATATTTTGGCTCACGAATATCTGGATATCCGTTTTCGGCAAATCAAAAGGTTCATTCAAGAATCAGAGCCTGCCTATAAGGAATTGTTGAGGTTTGTGAAAAGTCTTTTATTAAAATAGGGACAGCGACCATTATTAAAGGATTCACTTGACAAGCTATTTTTTTGGGGTATTATTTAAGAGTATTAACTATTAAGGATATTAATTAATAAACTCATTAACTAATATTCGGAGGGGTAGATGGGAAAAACAGATAATCAAGAAATGGATAGTTTTTATAAAGAGATGGCTGAGCTTATGCCGAAATTAATGCGGCAGTTTTTGAAAAAGGGCCCTAGTGCGTTGGCCCGCGGCAACATAAGCATGCCGCATATATTCATTTTGGGGATGTTAAATGAAAAAGGTTCTTGTAATATGAGTGAAATCGCCGGGGAGCTCGCGATTACCACCAGCGCGGTAACCGGTCTTGTTGATAGGATGCTTAAATTAGGATTGGTCGAGCGGATACGAGGAGAAGAAGACCGGCGGGTAGTTAAGGTAAAGGCGACAAAGAAAGGCAAAAATACTATTAACAAAATAATAAGCCAGAGGCGTGAGATGATGATGAAGGTATTCAGCCAGATAAGCAGCCAGGACCGGGAAAAATATATGGAGATTTTACGGAAAATATACCTGGCTTTAGAAAAAACGGGAAACAAAAAAGATGAGAACTAAATATATTGCTGTATTGATGGTTATATTTTTCTGTTCTCAGATAGCAGCGGCAAATGCCGCTGGGCAAAGGGGCCTTTTACTTGAGGAATGCCTTAAGCTTGCCGTTACCAACAGCTTTGAGGCGAGGGTAGCCCGCCTGGATTTTTTGATCAGCCAGACAGACCAGAGCGCTGCTGAGGCAATATTTGATACCAACCTGTCAATAGATCTAGAGTATACCAAGGATAAACAGCAGCAGCTGTCTATTGTTAGCTCCCCGGGAATAGCGACAAACACCTATTCAGCCGATGTTTCGAAGAAGCTTCCCACGGGCACTGAACTTAACGTGTCTTTTTCTGATACCAGGACAGAAAGCAATTCGATATACGTTTCCGACAACCCCGCCCATACAGCCGAGATAGAAGCAGAACTGCGTCAGTCTTTAGCCAGGAATGCCTTTGGTTATGTTGACAGGCGCAATGTTTCAGTGACAAGCCTGTCTATTCAAAACGCAGATTTGGACAACAAAGAAAGAATCGAATCGCTGTTGGCCGAAGTTGAGACAGCCTACTGGGACTGGGCTTTTTATAAAAGGTCTTTAGAAATTTACCGCGGCATTTTAGAAAAGGCCAAATATTTACACAAAACAAACGTTAAAAATTATGATACAGGACTGATCGAAAGAGGGGATTTTTTAGCGTCTCGGGCAAATATTCTGATCAGGGAAAAGGATGTTTTGCTTGCCGAAAATCAATACAGGCGCGCTGAAGAGAAGATTAAACTGCTAATGAGCGTAGATACCACCAATAGAATTTACCCCGAAGAAACTTTGGAATATACAAAGAGAGAAATTGAATTAGAGAATTGCCTGCGCAAGGCTTTTCAAAAAAGGCGTGACTACCTTCAGGCCAAAAGAAACGTAGAAATAAAAAACATTGTTTTAGAGACCAGGGAGAATGAACGCTGGCCGGAGATCGACCTTGTGGCAAGCATGGCTGCAAACGGGATAAGCAGGAAGTTCGGCAAGGCTGCCGCTAAGATAGGCAGTGACAATAATGCTAAGTATTTCGCGGGGTTAGAATTTTCCCTGCCGATTGAGAATAACCTGGCCCGAAGTGAGTTTGAGAAAGCCGCGCATAATAAAGAGAAAGCAATTATTACGCTAAAAGCCGTAGAACGTCTTATTATCACAGAGATAGGTGACGGGTTTCGCGATTATCTTACCTATCAGACTAATCTTAGCAAGCTCGGGGAGGCTGCCGCTTTGCAGCAGGAAAAACTTAAAGAAGAGGAAAAGCGGTTTAAGTACGGAAGGTCCAGCACCAAAAGGCTTATTGACTATCAGCAGGATTGTTTAAGCGCAGAACTACAGTTGGTTGCGGGTGTGCTCGACTGCAAAAAGGCCGAAGTTAATCTTAACAGGACCTTAAACGTTATTCTTGAAAAGTACCGGGGGATTCTATGAGCTTACCGCGGTTTAGCGTTAATCAGTCATTATTTATAAATTTAATCTCCGTATTTGTTATCATTGTCGGACTAATTGTTCTATTTGGAATTAATAAAGAAGTTTTTCCTAATGTTTCCTTCGATATTGTTACGATTACCACGACATATGCGGGAGCTACTCCTTCTGACGTTGAAAAGTTGATTACTATTCCGGTTGAAAAGGAATTAAGGCAGATTGACGGCATCAGTGAAATAAACTCAAATTCAACAAATAATATTTCTCTGATTATGGCAGAACTGGATCCAGATGAGCCCGACAAGCAAAAGGTAATCAGGGATATTCAGAGCGCGATAGACAAGGTCAAAAATTTACCCCGCGACGTTGAAAATCCGGTAGTAAGCGAAATTGCCAGCAAACAGTATCCTATTATCGAAGTATCCTTATCGGGCAAAATGAGCGAGCAGCAGTTGCGAAAACATGCTGATCTGCTTGAGGATATCTTTGAAGATATCAAGGGCGTGGGCCGGATACAAAAAGCCGGATACAGAAAAAGGGAGATTCAGATCCTTGTGGACCCGGATAAGCTCAGCCAATGTCATGTTTCTATCGATGAGATCGAAAATGCCCTAGCTAGCCGGAATATTAGCTTACCTGCCGGTAACCTGAATACTTTTGACACTGAATACAGCATCAGGACTACCGGTGAGTTTCTGACCGCTGAAGAAATTGCAGAGGTAATTATCCGGGCCAATGATTCAGGTAACTGGCTGAAGATCAAAGATGTGGCCAGGGTTGTTGACAGCTATAAAGACGAGGATATTATTAATAAAACACTGGGTACGCGCTCGGTCAACCTGGTTGTCCTGAAAAAAGAATCCGGAGATGCACTGGAAATAGTCGACCAAATAAGAACAGAATGCGGAAAGTATCTTCAGAAACAAAGCGGTGGCTTGGAAATTTCATATGTTAATGATTATTCCTTTTATGCCCGCCGGCGGCTGAATGTGCTTAAAAACAATGTCTTGGTAGCGGTGATTATTGTGATCGGGGTCTTGCTTATATTTTTACAGAAAAGGGTTGCCTGGCTTACATTCCTGGGGGTGCCGATCGCTTTTCTTGCCACATTTATGGTGATGAGCGCGATGGGCATTACGATTAATCTAATGAGTATGTTCGGGTTGGTTATTGTGTTAGGAATGCTGGTTGATGACGGGATTATCGTTGCCGAAAATGTTTATCGGCATATAGAAAAGGGTATACCGCCGCGTTTGGCCGCGGTTAAAGGAACAGAAGAGGTAATGGGCGCGGTGGTCGCTGCTGTGCTCACCACTATTGCGGCCTTTGCTCCTTTGTTGTTTATGTCGGGAATTATCGGCAAGTTTATTAAAGATATTCCGGTTGTCTTGATTGTTGCCCTGGTGGCCTCTCTTGGCGAAGCACTGATTATTTTACCTTCTCATCTGGCAGATTTTGTCAAGGTTAAATTAGATGCTCAGGGCAATCCTCTTGCTATTGCCAGGGAACTGCCATGGTTTAAAAAGCTGGTCCGGTTCTATACGCGCATTGTTGAGGCCGCAATTCGCAGAAAATACCGGATTGTAGGTTTCTTTGGAATAATCTTGGTGGTTGCTGTTATTTTAGCGGTTACCGTAGTAAAGTTTATTCTTTTTCCCAGTTCCGGCATAGATTTCTTCTTTATCCGCGGGGAGGCGCCGATAGGCACTCCTCTAGAAACAACCTACCAACTGATGCTGCCGATAGAGGAAGCTGTTGCGGAATTACCAAAAGAAGAACTGGACAATTATGTTACAGCTATTGGACAGATTCAGGAAGACCGTCATGATCCTTTTGCCGGCCAGGCCAGTAATCTGGCGCAGATTACTGTTTATCTTGTTCCGGAGGCAAGCCGAAAAAGGAATGTGGATCAGATTATTGCCGAGCTGCGCAAGAAGACCAAAAGTGTCCAGGGATTTACTGATCTGCGGTTTAATAAACCTGAAACCGGGCCACCTGTCGGTAAGCCGGTAGAGGTAAAATTAAGAGGGGAAAATTTTGATCAACTGGATGAGATAGCCCGGGAATATATGGATTATTTGTCTACGATCGATGGCGCTACAGATGTTAGCTGGGATCACAAACCCGGAAAGGAAGAGATACGGGTTAGTGTTGACCGGGAAAAAGCCGCCCAGGCCGGTTTAAACATTAGACAGATCGCGAAAACAGTACGCGCTGTTTTCGAAGGCGGCATTGCTACGCAGATTAAGCCGGTGAAGGCCGAAGAAGAAACCGATGTAACTGTAAGATTTGATAAAAAGGACGCCCAAAATATTTCTGTTTTTGAAAATATTCTTATTCAGAACAAATTCGGCAGCCTGGTCCCTCTAAAAAAAGTGTCCTCGATTAAGAAGGTTTCCGGGACCACAACCATTCACCACCTGGATGGAAAACGGGTGGTGACTGTTTCCAGTAATGTTGATATTGCCAAAACCACATCGATGAAGCTCAATCAGATGGTAGAAAGAAAGTTCCAGGATATTTCTGCAAAATATCCCGGTTATTCTGCTAAATATGGCGGAGAGCAGGAAGAAAGCATCAAGTCTTTAAAAAGCCTGCTTAAGGCCTTTCTTTATGCATTTTTACTTATTTACTTGATCCTGGCTTCTTTCTTTAAATCACTAATCCAGCCTTTTGTCGTTATGCTGGCGATGCCTTTTGGTTTGATTGGCGTAATCTTTGCCTTTTTACTGCATGGACAGCCCTTATCTTTTCTGGCAATTTTAGGTATTGTCGGATTAAACGGGATCGTAGTTAATGACTCTATTGTCCTAGTCGCTTTTATTAACAAACTGCGGGTAAAAGGAATAAGCAGAAAGGACTCGATTATTAAGGGCGTACAAATGAGGATTCGGCCGGTCGTTTTAACCACTATTACGACAGTGGGCGGGCTTTCTACAGTGGCTTATGGCATCGGAGGCAAAGATCCTTTCCTGGTTCCGATGGCGCTGGCGATATGCTGGGGGCTTTTATTTGCCACTTTTCTTACCCTGATCATTATCCCCTGTATTTATTCTATCCTTGATGATGTGGCATTAAAAATAACCCACCATTCGAGTATAATCCGAAGCGTAAAACTGGCTAACGGCGAAGGCGAGCGTAGATAAAGCCGATGAAAGTGGATGATGTAGCGAGAATTTTTGACTTGCACAATTTTTCTCGCTCTTTTTGCCTCGCTACGCTCGGCAAAAAACCATGCCCGCTCGAAAAATTGAGGTCCGGCTCCACCACACCCCACACCATTCACCATTGGTAATCTGCCGGCGGTATAAACAAAAGTTAGTTTTTTTGGCTGTTAGTTTGGTAACGTATAATATTTTACTTGCTTTCTAAAAAAGGGAAGTATATAATTACAACCAGCAGTTGAAAATAGGAAAATGCTTCTGGCTTCATGGAATTGACCATGGTGAGGCATGGGTAAAAATCATAGGCCTGGATTTTTATTCAGGCCTTTTTGTATTTATGTTGAAAACCCTTTATTTTAACTAAAATGGGATAAGCAGGTTATAGTTGATTCTGAATAACATATGACAAAACGAATTGGTAAGGAGTGCAACCGAAAGTTTCGGATTCTGTTCCCAACTTGGAACTTTGTTGAGTTTACGCTTGTGCGCATGACGATGGCTTTAATTAATTTTTTCCCCATTACCGTTTCTACCTGGACGGCAAGGAGAATTGGGGAGGCCGTGTTTCTAATAATGCCCAGCAGGAGGAGAATTGCTTTTGAGAATCTGACCATTGCTTTTGGTAATTCTAAACCAGATACGGAGAAAAGGAGACTTATTTTAGAATCTTTTCGTCATTCGGTAACTTCCTTAATGGAATTCTTCAGATTGCCTAAGTTTGCAAAAATTTCAGCGGAGCATATTCGTTTTAAAGGCAGCGAACATCTCGATTACGCTTTTGTTAAGGGCAAGGGAGTAATTCTTGTTATGTCTCATTTAGGCCCCTGGGAATACCTTGGATTTCTTCCCTATTTAAAAAAGTACTCCGCTACTGTCTTAGGCCGATCGATCAGAAACCCTTATTTTTACCAATGGGTCAAATCTTTAAGAAAGATAGTAAATTTGAAGTATAGTGATAGAACAATAAGCGCAAGAGAAATTTTCTCAGAGCTTAGGGCAAATCATTTGGTGGCCATTACCATTGATCAATGGGCAGGTAATGAGGGAATATGGGCTGATTTTTTTGGCCTGCCAACTTCAACTACCTCTCTTCCGGCACGTCTGGCAAAAAGGACTGGCTCTGCTCTTATTCCTGCGTATTGTATTCGGGTAGGGTGCGGAAAGTACGAAATTAATATAACACCCGAGGTATCCATTGGAGAAAACGGAAAAAATTGGACAGAAACGATGACAAAAAAACTTAATTATCTTCTGGAACAGCAGATTCGTGCCTTTCCGGACCAGTGGATGTGGACTCATAAACGATGGAAAAAAAGATAAAAACAATTAAATTTCATGAATTTTTCACTTGATTTCTTAAAAATGGAAGTATATAATTAAACCCGTTGGTTAAGAATAGAAAATTGCTTCTGGCTTCATGGAATTGACCATGGTGAGGCATAGGTAAAAATCGTAGGCCTGGATTTTTATTCAGGCCTTTTTGTATTTATGTTAAAAACCCCTTTATTCGAGCAACACGAAAAACTCTTCGCTAAATTTGCCCCGTTTGCCGGTTGGCAAATGCCTGTTCAATATTCAGGGATAATCAACGAACATTTTCACTGTCGAAAGCTGGCCTCTGTATTTGATATCTGTCATATGGGTGAATTTTTTGTTAAGGCCGAGCCGGAAAAAAGCGGAATGGAGAATATCTTTTTATTTTCAAGCAAGGTAAAGGATATTCCAGTGAAAAAAGCAAAATACGGGGTTATCTTAAATGAGCAAGGCAAAATACTGGATGACCTGGTGGTTTACCGTTTAAGTGAGGATGAATGGATGGTGGTTGTGAATGCGGCTACCACTGAAAAAGACTTTTTACACATTCAGGCAAATTTAGGCAAAGATGCGTTACTGGAAAACAGAACGGATAAAATAGGTAAGATCGACCTGCAGGGTCCGCTTTCTCGGGATATCCTTAGTGAGCTTTTTGGTCCAAGGATCAATGAACTGCGGTATTATGCGTTTGACTATTTTGATATTTTAGGAGAAAAAAGTATAATCAGCCGCACGGGTTATACCGGCGAATTGGGCTATGAAATTTATGTCAGTTATGAAAAAATCGGAGACCTTTGGTCTTTGCTCCTAAAAGATGAAAGAGTAAAACCTGCCGGCCTGGGCGCCAGGGATACGCTTCGTTTAGAGATGGGCTATGTGCTTTATGGCCAGGATATCAGCGAAGAGATTTCTCCCCTGGAAGCAGGAATGAAGAATATTACGTTAGATAAAGAATTTATTGGAAAAGATGCTTTACTTGTTGAGAAGGAAGCCGGGCTTAAAAAGGGCCTTGTGGCTATCAGGTCCGGTTCGCGGCGTTCTCCCAGGCATGATTACCGGATTTTTAGCCAGGATAAAGAAATCGGCCGGATTACCAGCGGTAGTTTTTCACCCAGTTTGGGTTGTGGTATAGCATTGGGCTATGTTGAGCCGGCTGCCGTGAAAAAGGACTTGCCGGTTTCAATACAAGACAAGAGCGTAAAGATAGACGCGGTTATAACAGAAAAACCGTTTCTCAAAGAAACATCTTTAAAGAAGTAACACATTTACCCACATACACCGCGTAGGTGTAAATACACCTACGCGGTGTATGTGGGTAAAGGATTTAGGGGAGGGTAGATATGGATATTCCTGATGGTGTATTTTATACCAAAGAGCATGAATGGGTGAAGGTAGAGGGGCAAATGGCGACTGTGGGCATAACCGCGTATGCCCAGGAGCAATTGGGGGACATTACTTTTGTGGAACTGCCGGAAATAGGCAAAT
This sequence comes from Candidatus Omnitrophota bacterium, assembly GCA_034717435.1. Lineage (NCBI taxonomy): Bacteria > Pseudomonadati > Candidatus Omnitrophota > Candidatus Omnitrophota bacterium. Next base: position 7,279 of record JAYELI010000045.1, on the reverse strand, counting down.
CAGTGAAACAGTTTGACGGGCTTTGCTCTATTGAGTCGGTTAAGGCAGCCAGCGATGTTTATGCCCCTTTGTCCGGTAAAGTAGCAGAGGTGAATAAAGAATTGGAGACCTCGCCGGAGCTGATAAACAGTTTTCCTTTTCAACAGGGTTGGATTGCTAAATTAGAGATTTCTGATCTGGATGAAAAGGCCAATCTTATGAACAGTGCGGCTTATCGCGCGTTTCTGGAGAAAATCTAAAACATGAGTTATATTCCCCACACTGACCGGGAAGTTAAGCAGATGCTTAAAGATATCGGGGTGAACTCTCTGGCCGGGCTTTTTAAGGACATCCCGGCTGAGTATCGGCCGGCATCTTTTAATTTGCCTGAGGGCCGGTCTGAGTTTGAGGTCTACGAGCACCTAAAAAGACTGGCAAGTAAAAACGCTGTTGGCCTGGTTAATTTTCTGGGATGCGGATTTTATGATCATAATATTCCGGCAGTAGTGGACGCGCTGGCCGGCCGGGCAGAGTTTTATACTGCCTATACTCCTTATCAGCCGGAGTGTTCTCAGGGCACACTGCAGGCGATTTATGAATATCAAAGCGCAATTTGCCTGTTGACGGGTATGGATGTGGCCAATGCCTCTCTTTATGACGGCGGGACAGCGCTTTATGAAGCAGGGATGATGGCCTTAAGAATTACCGGCAGGAACAAGATTTTGATTGACGGAGGAGTAAGCCCGATTTACCGCAAGATCATGTATACCTATACAAGCAATTTGGCAATAGATTTTGTGGAGATACCGGTAAGCCACGGCCAAAGTACAAGAGAAGAGGTTTATAAATATTTAGATGATAGAACAGCGGCAATAATCCTGCAAAATCCTAATTTTTTTGGAGCAATAGACGATCACTCTGATGTTATCAAACGTGTCCACGAGGCAGGGGCGCTGGCAATTGAATCGGTATATCCGATATCTTTGGGCCTGTTAAAAACGCCCGGCTCTATGGGCGCGGATATTGTGACCGGTGAAGGCCAGAGTATGGGATTGCCTCTTTCTTTCGGCGGTTCCTATTTGGGATTTCTGGCTGCCCGGAAAAGACACGTGCGTAAAATGCCCGGCCGGATCGTAGGAGAGACTGTAGATAAACGCGGAAATAAGGCCTTTGTGCTGACCCTGCAGGCGCGCGAACAGCATATCCGCCGGGAAAAGGCGACTTCCAACATCTGTTCCAATGAGTCGTTATGCGCCTTGAAGGCGATAATATATTTAAGTATCTTAGGCAAGCAGGGGCTGGTGGATTTAGCCCGTTTGAATTTCAACAAGACTGAATTTGCCAAAGACGTACTTGACCGGATTAAGGGTGTTGAAGTTAAAAGAAGCTCTCCCACATTTAATGAATTTACGGTTTGTTTGCCCAAGGATAGCCGCGAGATTGTTGCTTCAATGATTGAAAGAGGATTTAACCCGGGTCTTCCTTTGGGTAAATATTATGAAGACATGAAAAATTATTTATTGATTTGCGTGACGGAAAAAAGGACCAAGGAGGAGATTGTAAGATACGCCGAGAATCTGGAGGCAGTATTATGGAGTTGATTTTTGAAAAGTCTATCAAAGAAAGAAAGGGCCTGCGTCTGCCTAAATGCGATGTGCCTCAGGCCAAGGACATCTCCGGCAGATATAAAAGAGAAGACCCGGCCCAGCTTCCAGAGGTCTCTGAGTTGGACGTAGTCCGGCATTTTACCCGGCTTTCCCGGATGAATTTTTCGGTTGATACGCATTTTTATCCTTTAGGTTCCTGCACAATGAAGTATAACCCGAAATTTACGGAAAATATTACAAAGCTTCCCGGTTTTTCCCAATTACACCCGCTTCTTCCCCAGCTTTTATTAGGCGGGATGTTTACGCAAGGGGCGCTGGAGGTCTTGTATAATGTTGAAAGACTGCTTGCCGAGATAACCGGTATGAGTGAGATTACTACTGAGCCTCTGGCCGGCGCGCACGGAGAACTTACCGGGATGATGCTGGTTGCGGCCTATCACCGGGATAAAGGCAGCCGTAAAAAATATGTGATCGTTCCCGACTCATCTCACGGAACCAATCCGGCAAGTGCGGCGATTGCCGGGTATCAAACCATTTCCATACCAACGGATAAAAACGGGGTAATGGATTTTGAAGAATATAAAAGTAAGATTAATCCGGAAGTTGCCGGCCTGATGCTTACCTGCCCAAACACAGCAGGGATATTTAATTCTCAGATTAAACAGATATGTTCTCTTGCTCACCGTAACGACGCGTTAGTGTATTATGACGGTGCTAACCTTAATGCTATCTTGGGAAAGGTCCGTCCCGGGGATATCGGTTTTGATATTGTGCATTTAAACCTTCATAAGACATTTGCTACGCCTCATGGCGGCGGCGGGCCGGGTTCGGGGCCGGTAGGAGTGCGCGAGGATTTAGCGCAATTTTTACCCGTGCCCAAGGTGATAAAAAGGCCGGATGGGACATACGCGTTAGAGGAAGATCGGCCAAAAAGTATCGGCCGGATCGCCTCTTTTTACGGCAATTTTGACGTGCTGCTAAAGACCTATGCTTATATATTGCTTTTAGGAAAAGACGGGCTTATCGAGGCCAGTGAAAAAGCGGTTTTAAACGCAAATTATATAAGAGTAAAGTTAAAGAAATATTATGACCTTGCTTATGACCGGATCTGTATGCATGAGTGCGTTTTTTCAGCAGTCAGACAACTAGCCAAAGGCGTGCACGCTTTAGATATTGCCAAAGCCCTTATTGACAAGAAGTTTCATCCTCCCACGATATATTTCCCTTTGATTGTCAAGGAAGCAATGATGGTTGAGCCGACGGAAACCGAGTCTAAAGATACTTTGGACAGATTTATTAAGGCAATGCGTGAGATTGCTGAATTGAGTCAAAATAGCCCTGAGGCAGTCAAAAGCACGCCTTTAAACACCGATGTCTCCCGGCCGGACGAGACAAAAGCCGCGCGAGAGCTTAATTTACGATGGATTCCTTAAAAGGCTGGCGTATTTTAACAACAGGTTTTAGCGATGCTCTTACAAACATGGCTGTTGATGAGGCCATTTTAAGAGTATATGCTCAAGGGGCAGTAGTCCCTGCCCTCAGGATATATGGCTGGCAGCCATGGGCATTTTCTATTGGTTGTTTTCAAGACCCTGAGAGGGAATTAGCCCTGGATGAATGCAAGAGATTCTCTATCGGGTTTGTGCGCAGAATGACCGGAGGAGGCGTTGTTTTTCATAGCCGGGAGTTAACCTATAGTATTGTTTGTTCGCGGCAGCATTTTAGATGCGGCTCTTTGGTCGAGAATTCTTTTAAACGGATTTGCTCGTTTATCATTAAAACCTATCAAAGCCTGGGTCTTGAGGCCGGTTTTGCTATAGACCAAAATAGAACTAAAAAAAATTTTGGGAAGAAAACCGCTCTTTGCTTCAATGGCCGGGAAAAATACGATATTTTAATCAACGATAAAAAGATCGGTGGAAATGCCCAGAGGAGGTTTCGTGATGTTATCTTTCAGCACGGGTTTATTCCTTTAGAGGTTAATCTGGATTTTAGCAGTTCATTTTTAAAAGAAAAGCCTTTGAATTTAAAAAACGGCGTAACTTCTTTAAGCCGGGCTTTGGGCAGGCCGATAAAATTTGACGAGCTCGCCGGCAGGTTAATAAAAAATTTTGAAGAAGCCAACTCATCGGAATTAATTAAGACTGATTTATCGGCCGAAGAAAAAGACTTAACAGAATACCTGAAAAGGAAAAAATACAGCAGTCCTGGCTGGAATACGTTTCGGCGGGACATTGAAGGGGAAATAAATGCAAACTGTTTTAAGGAAGCCATCCTGGCTTAAAAAGAAGATCGACTTTAAGAAGTCTTACGAGGTAGCCTGTTTACTTAAAGGACTAAAGCTGAATACTGTTTGCCAGGAGTCGCTTTGCCCGAATATTTCTGAATGTTTCAGCCGGAAGACCGCCACTTTTCTTATCCTGGGCAGTGTCTGTACGCGCACCTGCCGGTTTTGTAATGTTAAAAAAGGAAGGCCTCAGGGCCTAAACTTAAATGAATCCGGCCGCATAGTAGAGGCGGTCAGGAAATTAAGTTTAAGCCACGTGGTGATTACCAGCGTAACCCGTGATGATTTAGCTGACGGAGGCGCAGATGTTTTTGAAAGGGTGATACTGGATATCCGCCGCAATTTTAGTAAAGTTGCTATTGAAGTACTTATTCCTGATTTTAAGGGAAATCGTGAAGCGATTAAAAAGGTAATAGGGGCGGGTCCGGATATCATTGGGCATAATTTAGAAACAATACCCGGATTTTATGAAATTTTAAGGGATGCTGATTATGGGGCTTCCTTAGGAGTGCTGCGTTTTGTTAAGGAGTATGCCCCCCATATATTCACAAAGTCCGGCTTGATGTTAGGCCTGGGTGAAACAGAAGGAGAACTGTTCGATGTTTTTAGGGATTTGGGCCGTGTAAATTGTGATTTTTTGAGTATCGGACAGTATTTAGCGCCCAGCTCCGGGCATTGTCCGGTTAAAGAATATATTACCCCCGAGAAGTTTGCCCATTACAAGGAAAAAGCGCTTTCTTTTGGCCTGCGTTACGTGTTAAGCGGCCCGTATGTGCGCAGTTCTTATCACGCGGAAGAATATCTTACATACACAGATGAGCACAGATGACAGAAATCAGAAGGCAGAGGTCAGAAATCAAGACTCAGAGATCAGACTTCTGTTTTCTGTTAGCTGTATAAGTAGCTATCAATAAAGGATTTTTTGGATGAAAGCATTCTATGATGTGATTATAATCGGGGCAGGGCCGGCGGGTTTTTCAGCTGCGGTTCGTTTAGCGCGGTTGAAGAAAAAGGTTTGTCTGGTAGACCTTGATAAACAGCATTTTGGAGGTACATGCCTTAACCTGGGCTGTGTCCCCACGAAGTTTTTGGAAAATACAGCAGAGATTTTTCGGTCTCAAAAAGAAGCTGCGGTGTTTGGTCTTGAGGCCAATTTTAATGCGCCGGATATGAAAAAAATAGTATCTTGTTCAGAAAAAACAGTGCTTAAATTAAGAAAAGCAGTTGAGTGGATGCTTAACAAACACCAGATTGATTTTTTGGAGGGTAAAGCAAGTTTTGTTTCCAGAGAAAAGATAATTGTAACAGGCAGTAACGGAAGTTCTAAAGATTTAAAGGCCTCATTTTTTATCATTGCTGTTGGCTCAAGGCCTAAGGTACCTAAGGGACTGGAACCTGATAATCAAAGGGTTATTACCAGCGATGAGGCGGTTAAATTGAAGGAGGTCCCTCAGAGCATGGTTATTGTCGGCGGAGGAGCGATTGGCTGCGAGTTCGCTTCTATCTATAGCTCCTTTGGTTCAAAGGTTACTATTGTCGAGGCGCGATCTAGGTTAATTCCAGGTGAAGATGAGGAGATTAGCCGAACGCTAAACAGGGAGCTTAAAAAGCAGAATATAGATATTTATACCTCAACTGAAATAAAGAGATTGGATAAAAAGAAAAATCAGGTTGAGGTCTTGATTAAAACTGTCAATGGCGAAGAAACCCTAAAGGCCGAATATGTTTTATTATCCTGCGGCCGGATTCCTAATACAAACGATTTGGAGCTTGAGAAAATCGCTCTAAATTTAAATAAAAGGTTTATTAAAGTAGATGAATTTTATAAAACAAACCTGGGCAATATCTATGCAGTAGGAGATGTAATCTTCAGTCCGATGTTTGCTTATACGGCTCAAAAGGAAGGCGTGATTGCTGCCGAGGCTATTAGCGGAAAAAATCCTCAAAGTTTAGATTATACCAATGTGCCCCGGGCGATATTCTGCGCGCCCCAGGTCGCCTCTGTAGGTTTAACCGAATCAGAGGCAAGAAAGGCAGGAGAGATAAAGATAGATAAACAATTCTTTAAGGCAAATAGTTTAGCCGTGATCAAACACAAAGAAAGCGGTTTTGTTAAGATAATCAGCGGAGCTAAAGGTAAAAAGATCTTAGGGGTGCATATAATCGGCCATCAGGCCACGGAAATTATTCATGAATTTGTTTTGGCTAAATGTTACGGGTTGACCATAGATAAAATAAAGAAAGTTTTGCATGTTCATCCGACTATTTCGGAAATATTCCAGGAGCAGATATGACCCAGGAGCTGGTTTTTTTAGGCCTGCTGAAAGAAGGGCCAAAACACGCCTATCAAATTAAAAAGTTGATCAGAAGGGTAATGGGTGATTTTGCCAATATTGATACGACCTCGATCTATTATCCGCTGACAAAATTAGAGGAACAGGGGTTAATTGTTAAAAAGAAGGGTAAAAAGGGCAGGCGGCCGGAAAAATATGTTTATCATTTAACCAAAAAGGGCGATCGGAGATTTAATAACTTATTAAATAAAAGCTTTCTTGTTTTTCGGAGGCCTTATTTTGAACTGGATGTTCAATTATATTTCCTGCCGTTTGTTAAGCCGGATGTCGCCGGGCGAAGATTAACTAATAGGTTGACAGGATTAAAAAAGGTCTTAAGATGGCTGGAGATGCAGAAAAAAACTTTGAAAAAACAAAATTCTCCTCCTCATTTAATAGCCATTTCAGAACATAATGTTGAACTTCTCAGGGCTGAGCTTAAATTTCTTTTGGGTTTAATCGAGAGCCTCAAGCAAAAATGATCCCACGACACGTACCGAATTGTTTTGTATGCGGAAAAGATAATCCCCATGGCCTGCGTGCCAAGTTTAGGGTTGAGAAAGATGCGGCAATAGGTGAATTTAAACCCGAGAATTGGCAGGAAGGGGGCCGGGGTATGCTCCACGGCGGTTTAATCTGTGCTTTATTGGATGAGGCCATGGCTGCCCTGGTTAATGTCACATTGGGTGTATATGCCCCGACTGTTTCTTTAGAGATCAGAATGAGAAAACCGATAAGTTTAGACGAAGAGAGAATAATCGTCAAAGCAGAGTTAATAGATAAAAATGAAAGACATAATATATATACCGCTCAGGCCACTCTCCAACTCCCCGATGGAACACTCCTGGCTTTGGGTAAGGGAAAGTTTTTGAAAGATAAAAAAGTTCAGTTACCCTCCGAATGATCTTTTTCTAATATGCCCTCTCCAAAAATACCTCCCAAAAATATCTGTTAGCTAAAGTTTAAAACTGCACACTCCCCAAGTCCTTAATTTTGTTCTTTTTAAGATAGGTGTCATCCTGAGGGAGCGTAAGCGACCGAAGGAAGTCCTGAGTATTCCCGAAGGGCGACCG
>JAYELI010000044.1 GCA_034717435.1 Candidatus Omnitrophota bacterium | reverse complement strand
GGGCGACCGAAGGATCTCCCATAAAACCGTGTTTTCTGAGATTCTTCGGCCTTCGGCCTCAGAATGACCTTTTTAGCGTTATTATTTTTAATTTCGGTTAAGGTGTCCACTTTTAAAACATAAATCGTCTAAAATGAATTACGACACAATCTGAATGCAACAATTTATTTATTCTTTATGAGGTTTCTCTTCCGGCTTAGAGGGCTTTTTAATTTCCTCTTCTTCGGAAACCTCTTCTTTTTCTTCTTTCTTAATAACCTCGGGTTCGGTTATCTCATCTCCCGGGATAACTTCCTCTACTACCTCGGCCTTGGGCGCAGCCACTTGGACTACCAGGTCTTCAGGGTCCTGAATAATTTTTATATTCTCAGGAATTTGCAGTTCTTTGATGCAGACAGAATCCCCGATAGCCAGTTTAGAAATATCCACATCCATCCTCTCCGGGATCTGGGCTGGAAGACATTCTATCTCTATCTCCCATAAAATGTGTTCCAGTATCCCGCCTTCCTTAATCCCGGGGGACTCGCCCTTGGTGTGGATAGGAACCTTGACCTTGATTTGTTTGGTAAGGGATATATGCTGAAAATCTACATGGCGGATATCACCCTTCATCGGGTCATGGTTCATATCTTTTACAATTACCGTCTTGGTCTTACCCCCTTTGCCGCCGATCTTTAAATCAATGATCACGTTTTCCCCGCGAGCGGTATGCAGGACCTCTGTCAGGTCATGCAGTTTTATCGTAAGGTTGAGTGTTTTTTCACCCGCTCCATAACAAACAACCGGCACCAGCCCGGCCTTGCGCAATTTCCTGGCAGCTTCCTTGCCTATGTCTTTCCTGGTTTCTGTCTCAAGTTGGACTCGTTCCATGTTTATCTCCTCCTCGCTTCGTTCGTCGTCAATACACAACTCAAAGCCAATCTGTGTCTTTTTACGTGAATAAAGAACTGACGCTTTCTCCATTATGAATGCGCTTGATGGCTTCTCCTAATAAAGGCGCTACTGAAAGAACCTTTATTTTAGGATGGCTTCTTTCACCCTGCGCCGGAATAGTATCGGTAACCACAAACTCATTGATATCCGCCTTGTCTATCCGCTCAATGGCCGGGCCGCTCAGCACCGAATGGGTAACAGCGCAATAGATGTTTTTTGCGCCTCTGTTTTTAAGCCCGCGGACAGCCTCGGTTATGGTTCCAGCGGTAGATACAATATCATCGACTATAATTACGTTTTTACCTTTTACCTCTCCTAAAATATTCATAACTTCTGCCTGTCGATCGTTTATCCGGCGCTTATCAACTATGGCTAAAGATGCCGAAAGCCTTTTAGAATATGCCCGGGCCATTTTTATTCCGCCGACATCCGGAGAAACAACTACTAAATTATCTAAATTGAGATTCCGAAAATGCTCAAGCAGTATATTAACCGCGTAAAGATTATCCACCGGGATATCAAAAAATCCCTGGATCTGCCCGGCATGCAGGTCTATGGTAAGGACCCTGTCGGCGCCGGCTACGCTTAAAAGATCAGCCACTAATTTAGCGGTTATCGGAACCCGGGGCCTGTCTTTTCTATCCTGCCGGGCATATCCGTAATAAGGCACTACCGCTGTTATCCGTTGAGCAGAAGAACGGGAAAGCGCGTCGATCAAAATAAGCAGTTCCATTAAATTATCTGCCGGCGGATAAATGGACTGGATTACAAATATATCCTTTTCCCTGACATTCTCTTCTATTTTTATCGATATCTCGCCGTCGCTAAACCTACCCGCGTTGACCCTGCCTAATGTTAATTTTAAATATTTAGCTATGCCTTCTGCCAGGTCTTTGCTGGCATTCCCGCTGAACACAGTCAATTTATCCCTCATAATTGCCCTCCTTATTTAAATTGTTAAATTGCTAAACTGATAAATTGCTAAATGGCTATAACGGTTTGACAATTTAACAGTCAGACTGTGTCGTAATGTAGTTGCCTGATTTATCAGGCACAGCATAGAGCGCCCAATAAATTGGGCAACTACAATATATTGTGTATCAGTATACAATAAAATGAATTACGACACAGTCTGATTACTAAATGGTTAACAGTATAACAGTATAACAATTTGACCATTTAACAGTTTAAGACTGTTTCTTTTTTAGTATTTTCGCCGGGACGCCTGCCACCACTGTATGCGCCGGGACATTTCTGCCTGCGGTTACCACGCTTCCTGCACCGGTCACGGCGCCTTTACCTACCTTAACCGGCGCAACCAATACGGTCCCGGAACCAATAAACGCACCCTGGCCGATAATCGTTTGGCTTTTTTCTTTGCCGTTATAATTAGCGGTGACCGTCCCCGCTCCGATGTTGACGTTGTTTTTAATAATGCAGTCTCCAATGTAACAATGGTGTTTTATTTTAGCCGATCTGCCGACATTAGATCTTGCCAGCTCAACGAAGTTGCCGATTTCTACATCATCAGCAATCCTGCATCTCCCTCTGATCCTGGAAAATGGGCCTATCCGACAGTCCCTGCCTATTGTTATCTCTCCCTCAATAAACGTGCAGGGATAAATAATACCATCCCGGCCCATCTTAACCCTGCTTCCTATATAGGTAGTTTTCGGATCCAGAACAGTAACACCTTTATTCATAAGCTGATCCAGTATCCTCCGCCTGAGTACCTGTTCTGCCCGGGCCAATTCGCTTTTAGAGTTTATACCCAACACCTCCGTTGGTTTAGGGCTTATTACGGATTTTACCTTCAAACCTTGGCTAACGAATAAAGAAATGATATCGGTCAGATAATATTCCCCTTTTTTATTCCGGGGAGTAATCTTTTTCAGCAGTCTAAAAACGTGTTTACTGTTAAAGAGATAAAGCCCTGAATTTATTTCATGTTTCCTCCGCTCAGGAGGGGTAGCGTCTTTATGTTCCACTATTTTCATTATACAGCCTTTGTCGTTTCTTACAACTCTGCCATATCCACCGCATTTTTTTAAAATAGTAGTTAGTAATACACAATCTGCCTGCGAAATTTTAAACTTACCAATTAGCTTTTTTATAATTCCAGGGGTGATAAGCGGCGCATCGGCGCATAAAACCAATAAATTTCCCTTGAATCCGGTAATTTTATCCTGTACCCGCAGAAGCGCATCGGCTGTTCCCAAGAGTTGTTTTTGTTTTACCAAAACCGCTCTTCCCTTAAGATAGCCGGCGATTAAATCATATTGGTGCCCGGCTACCACTATAACCTTTTTTATCCCCAGGGATTTTAAGGTGTCCAGTGAGTAGTCTATTATCGGCTGGCCGCATAGGCCATGCAAGACCTTGGGCCAACGGGACTTCATTCTCGTGCCTTTACCAGCGGCTAATATTACGGCGATCGTATTCTTCATGGTTTTAATAGTCGTTTTTCATCGTCATTGCGGGCGACCCCGGAGTTTCGGGGGGAGCAAAGCAATCTCTGTTTTCGAGAGTGCGAAGCCTCCCCGCAAGGGGATTGCTTCGGCGCCTTCGGCGCCTCGCAATGACGGTGAAACATTGGCTGGCGGAGGAAGATTCGAACTTCCGCTAACGGCTCCAAAGGCCGCTGTACTACCCCTATACGATCCGCCATCTGTTTTTTATACCTTACTAAGGGTGGTTTAAGATCCGTTTGGGTTTTTATCCTGGCTATCGGTAGACGAAAATGGTTGAGACAAATTCGACTTTTTAGCCTGATACGCATCGATTACTTTTTTCTGGATAGTCTCCCGGAATTCCAAAGTAATTGGATGCGCTATGTCCCTGTGCTCCGTCTGCCGCTCGTTTGCATCCGCGAAAGGAGGCTTGGAAAAATTCTCCAGGCCTGCTGCGCACTGGTTGCAGAATTTACTCCTAATCACATTCTTATACCCGCACTTGGGACAAGCATCCTTTTGCTTTTTGGAAGGCATAGCCACGAACAGGCCCTTGTTTCCTTCGATAACCTTAATATCCCTGACTACAAAACAGTTATCAAATGTGACAGTTGCAAAAGCCTTCAGTTTTTTATTTTCTCCTTCTCGCAAAGATACCCTAACCTCTGTTATTTCCACTTTGCTTCCTCCTGTTGTAAGTTTGGATTACATAAGTTGTCCACCTGTTCTGTGCTGCAATTTGCTGCGCTGTCTTTATCGCCTCCTTTCTGTCTGAAGCCAGCACATAAACTGCGGGTCCACTTCCGGAGACCATGGCTTTAAACCCCATAGACCCCATAAGATCAATAATTTCACCGACAACCGGCAGTTCTTCTATTACGGCTTGGGCAAGGTCATTATGCGGGATTAGCATTTTAACATCGCCGGATTTAAAAGTCAAATTAGCGTCCCTCTTTCTGAGAAAATCCAGTTTGCCGTATATTTTCTTAGTAGAAAGTTTCCCCGGAGGCATAATCAGGCAATACCACTTAATTTTGTCTGTCACCGAAGGAAATATCCGGTCTCCCCTGCCAAAGGCCAAAGCTGTCTGGTGCCGGGAAATAAAAAAGGGGACGTCTGTCCCCAGTTTCCTGCCAAATTCCATCAGGACCTCACTGTCCAGCTTCAGATCCCAGAGTTGATTTAAACCTAACAGCACTGAGGCGGCATCACTCGAGCCGCCTCCCAGGCCGGCGGCAACCGGGATCTTTTTTTCGATAAAAATCCGGACTCCTTTATTTATTGCCAACTCTTTAACTAACAAATCAGCGGCTTTATAAGCCAGGTTATCCCTGGCAAGGGGCAAATCCGGACTATCAGAGGAAACGCTGATATTGCCGGCGGATTTTGTTAAGGTCAATCTATCACAGAGATCTACAGCCTGGATAAGCGTTTCAACCTGATGATAACCGTCTTCTCTTTTATTGAGAACCCTGAGATATAGGTTTATTTTGGCAGGAGAATCCAGGATCAATCTATCCATTATATCTATTGCATCAGTTTACGGCAGGCCTCAACAATATCCCCGGCTGTCAGATTATATTTCTTGAGCAGTTCATCAGGACTGCCGGATTGACCAAATCTATTCTTTATTCCAATTCTCTGTATGGGGACAGGCGCACTTTCGGAGGAAACCTCGCTAACCGCACCGGCCAACCCACCGTTGATCATATGCTCTTCGCAGACCACAATCCCCTTCGTCTGTTTAGCGCAGTCAATAATTGCCTGCCTATCTATCGGCTTAATGGTATGCATATTGACAACCCGGGCCTGTTTATTTTCTTGAGCTAAAATCCCGGCAGCGTCCAAAGCATTTTTGACCATTATTCCGCAGGCGATAATCGAGACATCCCTGCCCTGGCGCAGAATCTGGGCTTTACCCATTTCAAACTTTGGTTTATTCTCGATAGTAGGAATCTTGGCCCTTCCCATCCTGACGTAAACCGGGCCTTTATACCCGGCAGCCAGCCGGATAATATCCCTAGTCTGCGGCCCGTCGCAGGGCACCATAATAACCATCTCCGGCAGGACCCTGAACAGAGCTATATCTTCCACAGCCTGATGGCTGGCTCCGTCAGGCCCTACTGTAATTCCGGCGTGGCTGGCTACTATCTTGACATTTAATTTGTTATAAACAATAGTATTTCGCACCTGGTCCCAGGCCCTTCCGCTGGCAAATATGGCAAAGGTGCTGGCAAAGACTGTTTTGTTGCAGCTGGCCAACCCTCCGGCCACGCCGATAAGATTCTGCTCAGCAACTCCAATATTAAAGAACCGCTCGGGAAAAGCCTTACCAAATTTAACTGTTCTGGTAGAACCGGACAAATCAGCATCAAGAACCACTATATCTTTGTTCTTACGTCCCAGTTCCACAAGTGTCTCGCCATAAACATCTCTGGCCATCATCTTCTCTGACATCCTGATCTCCTTTTAACCATTTAGCAATTTATTTATGCCAGCTCTTTAAGAGCTTTTTCCCCTTCTTCAGCAGTAGGAGCGCGTCCGTGAAAATCAACCACGTTTTCCATAAAAGACACGCCTTTACCTTTTATTGTCCGGGCAATTATAATCGAAGGCTTGCTTTTCATGTCTTTGGCCTGGCCAAATGCCTGCAGGATCTGGCTTATATCATGGCCGTTTATTTCAATAGTGTTCCAGCCAAAGGCCTGCCATTTACCAGCCAAAGGCTCCAGGTTCATTATTTCGCTAATCTTACCGTCTATCTGATAACCATTATAATCCAAGATAGCGCAAAGATTGCCGCATTTGTAATGGCTGGCAGCCATCGCCGCTTCCCAGATCTGGCCCTCCTGAATTTCTCCATCGCCAAGCAGGCAATAAACGCGATAATCCCTTTTGTCCAGCTTCCCGGCCAGGCTCATACCTAAGGTAACCGAAAGGCCCTGGCCCAATGACCCGCTGGCTACGTTCACTCCCGGCGTCCTCCAGTCAGGGTGGCCCTGTAAAATACTGCCCAGCTTTCTCAAGTTCCGCAACTCATCCACCTTAAAATAACCGCTTTCTGCCAATACCGCATACCATAAAGGACAGCAGTGTCCTTTTGACATATGAAACCTGTCCCGATCCGGCCATTTGGGGGTTTCGGGTTTATGCCGAAGTTCAGCAAAATAAAGGCAGGTTATAAGGTCTGTTGAAGACAAAGAACCGCCGGGATGACCGCTTCCAGCCCGGGTTATCATTTGAATAATCATCCGTCTGATCTTCCTGGCTTTTTGTTCTAATTCTTTGATCTGTTTATCGGGATAAGACATCCTCATTCCTTTCCAAATCACAGATCAGCTCATAGCTCAAAGCTCAAAGCCCATATTATTGCTTATTCTTTCTGTGATCATTTGTGTTGCTTAATAGTTTTTTAAGTTTACTTTCAACGCTCTCCTGATCCGGCTTAAGCTCCAGCGACTTCTCCCATTGGGCTTCAGCCTGGTCATTAAAACCTTTTTGATAATACACATCCCCCAGATGATCACGCACTACCGGATCACTTCCCAGCAAGCTTACTGCCCGCTCCAACTGCACCAGCGCCTGATCAAACATGCCTTTCTTATAATAGGCCCAACCCAGAGAATCTACATAAGCTCCGCTATCCGGATCAATCTCCAAGGCCTTTTTTATTAACTCAACTGCCTCGTCCAGGTTTATACCCGCCTCGGCATACATATAACCTAAATAATTATAAGCCTCGGCATTCCGGGGATTAAGTTCAATGGCTTTCTTGAATTGGTTTCCTGCCTCACTTTTCTTTCCCATCCGGTCATAAAGGGCTCCCAGCCTAAAATACAGATAATCGTTATTCTGACTTATATCGAGAGCTTTTTTCAGCCAGGTAACGGCATTCTGCTCCTGCCCCATCAGCTCGTAGACCAGACCGAAAAGAAGATAAACCTTATCCAATTTAACCTTCAGGTTCTCGGCTTTCTTTAAAACCTCGATGGCCTGTTCGGGTTTACGCTCGGCCAAATAGATATAGGTCAGCTCAAGGTAAGGCGCTATTTGTTTAGGCGATAGAGAAATCAATAGATTATACTGACGAACAGCCTCCTCTACCATCTTCTGTTGATAATAAATCTGGGCGAGGTGACGGTAGATCTTTATGTTCAAAGGGTCGATCCTCAGCGCCTGTTCGTACCGGGCTATTGCGTTTTGCCAGTCTGCTCTAATTTCATAGATAACCCCCAGGTTTAAATAGGCTTCAATATAGTCAGGGTCCAACTCTATGGTTTTTTTAAAACTCAAAAGCGCTTTTTCAAACTCTTCAAGCCGGCTGTAAATAACCCCCAGGTTAAAGTGGGCCAGTGAAAAATCCGGTTTAAGCCCAATAATTTTTAGGTATACTTCCGTGGCCTCGGCTAAATCATTCTGCAGAAGATAAAGGTCGGCAAGACCAGCCAGGGCTATGCTCTCCTGAGGATTTATCTCTAAGGCCCGGTTATATTGCTTAATGGCTTGAGGATAGTCTTTTTGGCGGATGTAAACAGACCCTAATTCCAGGTAGGCCTCAATAGAAAAGGGAGCAAGCGAAATTACCCGGTTAAGTTCGGCAACAGCTTTGTGGTGTTGGCCGATCCGCGTGTAGTCTTCGCTCAATCTCAGGCGAACTTCAATAATTTCCGGATTGTGTTTCAGGATCTTCCGATACTCTTTTATGGCATCATTGAACCTTTGCTGATTATCATAAAGCAGGGCTTTCAGATAATAGGTATAGGCTGTTTCCGCTGAGGTCAAAGATGCAAAAAAAGATATCTCTATCAGGAAAAAGAATAACAGAGCACTCAAGCACCGTCTAAACACCATTTTTATTATCTTTTTCTTTTCTTTTTATGCCGGTCTCTTCTTCTTCTTTTCTTCCGTTTGTGTTGCTTTATTTTGGCCCGTTTTCTTTTTCTGCCGCACGGCATTTGCGGTTTCCTCCTTTTAACAGATTACTTTATTTAAAGGATACTCGACAATCCCCTGCGCGCCGGAATCTTTTAATTCCGGGATCAAGGTCTTGGCAGTACTTTCGTCAATAATAGTATCTACGTCGAACCAGTCGGGTTGAGACAACATGGATACTGTCGGATTCTTCATTGCCGGCAAAAGAGAAAGGACTTTATTTAAACTCTTAGACGATACATTCATCTTGATCCCGACTTTGCCTTCTGCCGAAACCGCGCCTTTTAAAAGCAAAGCGATATTTTCTATCTTCTTTTTTATCTTCTTGTCCTTCCATGACAATTTATTGGCTATCAACTGAGTGCTGGACTGGTATATTGTATCTATTATCCGGAGGTTTTGTTCTTTTAAACTGCGCCCTGTCTCGGTAAGCTCCACTATCGCATCTATCAAACCGCTTCCCACTTTGGCCTCTGTCGCGCCCCAGCTAAATTCTACCTTGGCTTTTACCTTATTTTTCTTTAAATAAGCCCGTGTAACATTCACCAGTTCAGTCGCCACTTTCTTGCCTTTTAAGTCATTGAGCCGTTTTATATTAGAAGATCCCGGAACCGCCAGCACCCACCTGACAGGCCTTAAGGTCTGTTTGGCATAGACTAAATCGGCAACTTTTATGACTTTTGAATTATTTTCCCGGATCCAATCATTACCAGTAATGCCGCAGTCAAAAACCCTTTGTTCAACAAAGCGAGGTATGTCCTGTGCCCGTAGTAAGCCGACTGAAATATCCGGGTCATCAATATAGGGGGAGTATGAGCGTTGTTTAATGATAATATTAAAACCCGCTTTTTTAAAAATATCTACTGTTGCGGCCTGAAGACTTCCCTTGGGAATGACTAATCGAAGTTTCATCGCGTTAAACTCCTGCTTTTCCGTGTATTATACCGCTTCCTGTTTCAGATGTCAAATCTTAAACCTTAGCATGTTATCTACGAATTAAAAGTGCACAGTTTTTAGACGATTTAAATTTTAAAAGTGCACACCTTAAAGGTCATTCTGAGGCCGAAGGCCGAAGAATCTCAGAAAACACGGTTTTATGAGATCCTTCGGTCGCTTACGCTCCCTCAGGATGACACCTACGCTTACGCTCCCTC